>JAGBYW010000069.1 GCA_017628555.1 Bacteroidaceae bacterium
AAAATTATTAGTAACATATTTTAAATTATCTTACTAATAATTTTTTTTAGGTTACTAATAATTTTCACTACAATAGGTCTAGTTTTTTGGGGAAGGGTATAAGGTATATTTTGTCGTCGCTTTTAATGGGGTTAGGTAGGCGCTCACTTCTGTCTTCCCCTCTCCCGAGAATCAGGGAGCGTGGTTCTCTTGAATATAAAATAGAGACACCACAAAATGTGATGTCTCTATTATATAATATGTGTAGGTCTATTCCTTAATGATGTTCAGCTTTATGGCTTCCTGTCTTAGGAATTCTTTTTCTGCCTCGTAGGTGGGTTCGATGGTTTCGTTCCAGCGGGCTTCTTTGAGGGCGGATTTTAAGAAGCCTACTTCGCGGCAGGGGGTAAGGTTGAAGAGTGACATAATTTCCTCGCCACGGATGATGGGTTGGAAGGCACTCTTCTCGTCCTTCTTACGAATCTCCTCCAACTTCTGCCTTACGAGTTGGAAATTGCTTAAGAAGTTTTGCTTCTTCTGCTCATTCTTACTGGTAATATCTGCCTCGCAGAGCAACATGAGGTCTTCGATGTCGGGGCGTGCTTCAAATCCAAGTCGGCGTACGGCAGAGTCTGTCACAATCTCGTCAGCAATGGCGATGGGGCGCATGTGGAGTTCTACAAGTTTCTCTACGTACTTCAGACGGTCGTCGAGGGGGAGTTTCATGCGGTGGAAGAGAGGCTTCACCATCTTCATACCGATGTAGTTGTGGTTGTGGAATGTCCACCCGATGCCTTGCTCCCAGCGCTTGCTCTTGGGCTTCCCGATATCGTGTAGCAAGGCTGCCCAACGTAGGTAGAGGTTGTCGGTCTTCTTTGAGATATTGTCGAGCACCTCCAAAGTGTGGTAAAAGTTATTCTTATGCGCGCGATTATTTCTTACTTCTACGATGTCGAGAGCAGCCACTTCGGGTAGGATTAACTCAAGGAGTCCGCAGCGCTGGAGGTCGACAAAACCGCGTGAGGGAGTGGGAGAGAGCATAATCTTATTGAGTTCCGTAATAATGCGCTCCTGCGAAATAATCTTGATGCGCTCCTTGTTCCGTTCCAGTGCCTCAAAGGTTTCGTCTTCAATGTGAAAGGCGAGTTGTGTGGCAAATCTCACGCAGCGCATCATGCGCAACGGGTCGTCCGAGAAGGTAATGTCGGGGTCAAGGGGGGTGCGGATGATGCGGTCTTCTATATCGTAAAGTCCGTCGAAGGGGTCAACGAGTTCTCCAAATCTATCTGCATTGAGGCAAATCGCCATGGCGTTGATGGTGAAATCACGGCGGTTTTGGTCGTCCTCCAATGTGCCGTCTTCTACAATGGGCTTTCGGCTGTTACGATTATAACTTTCACGGCGTGCGCCAACAAATTCAACTTCCTCTCCCTTCCACTTCACTTGGGCGGTGCCAAAATTTCGGAATACGCTGAGGTGGCATTTATTGTTGAGTTTTTTAGCAAAGGCCTCAGCCATTGCGATGCCGCTACCAACAACGACAACATCAATGTCTTTTGATGGGCGCTCCATGATCAAGTCTCTGACATAACCGCCTACGACATAGCATTCCAACTGGAGTTCGTCGGCAACGGTAGAGAGTATTTTGAATATGGGATTGTTGAGTGTGTAAACCATGTTTGCAAAATCAAGAGTGATGTTTGTGCAATATGAAAAGAACTCGAACAACGTATGGTGTTGCTCGAGCTCTTCCTGGTTGTGACTCCGACAGGATTCAAACCTGTAACCTTCTGATCCGTAGTCAGATGCTCTATTCAGTTGAGCTACGGAGCCGTACCGTATTTATGTGCGTAAGAAACGAAGCTGAGTGACTCCGACAGGATTCAAACCTGTAACCTTCTGATCCGTAGTCAGATGCTCTATTCAGTTGAGCTACGGAGCCGTCGGCTGTGTTGTTTCTCTTTTGCGTGTGCAAAGGTATAAACTTTTCTGATAATAGCAAAACTCTTGCGGTTTTTTTTACGAAAATATCTAAAGAATTTTAATTTGCTATCAGAACATTCATTGTTTGCTAAGTGGAGACTACAATCTTACGGCGAATTTTTTCAGTCTTGCGTCAATCATTGAGTCGGGGATTACTGCCTTTACTGCGTCCACTAAGGAGTTTATCAAGCGCTGGCGCACATAGTCGCGGCGGATGATGAGTGAAATTTCACGCACGGGCGCAGGGTGGGCAAATTCTCTGACGTTACTTTGCTGCTCGTGGTGCAACAAATTGCGGTGCAACTCAGGAATGACCGTGTAGCCGCCGTTGGCATCAACGATATTTACAAGGGTTGTAATGCTGCCTGCTTCGTAGAAACCATTATAGTCGGATTCGCCCTCGCAGAAGTTAAAAATTTGATTACGCATACAGTGCCCCTCTTTAAGCACCCAAAGATGTTGCGTAGGCATTTGCGAAGCGGCAATCTCTTGCTCTTGATGCAGCGCCTCTTGGGGGGAGATGTAAGCAAGGAACTTCTCGTAATAAAGGGGAATTTCGAGGATGTCTTCATGCCCTAAAGGTGTGGCAAGAATTGCCATGTCAAGCTCCGCCTTGCGCAGTTGCTCCACGATGATGTGCGTCTGTTGCTCGCTCACTTGGAGTTCGATTTGTGGATGTGCAGAACGCATTTCTTGAAAAAGTCCGGGAAGAATGTATGGTGCTACGGTGGGGATTACTCCTAAGCGCAGGCGACCAGAGTTGAGTTCTCTTTCCGAGAGCGTCAGTTCTTTTAATTGTGAAATGTTAAAGAGCACGACGCGCGCTTGGTTGATAATCTGTTCGCCAATAGCCGTAGGGCGAATGGGGTGGCAAGTGCGGTCGAAGATGATGGTGTCTAACTCTTCCTCAAGTTTGTTAATAAGTGTGCTCAGAGTTGGCTGACTAACACCGCATGCCTGTGCTGCCTTTACAAAGTGGCGGTGCGTGTCGAGCGCCACGATATATTCCATTTGTTGTATATTCATAACTGATAAAGAAGGGAGTATGGTTTATGCCCCTCTCATGCCACAAAATTACGCCAATTATTCAATACAACAACTTTTGAGTGCAGAAAGATTTCGGCAAACTATGAATTACTTGATATTTAAGTGGTGTCTTAGGTTATGAATGCCAAAAACTAATCGGCGTTTAGTTAGAAATAATAGGGACTTATTTTATACTAATCGGCGTTTAGTTTTAAGCATCTCCCAGTTAGTTTTGGAGGGACGAGAATAAGGAAGTCCACCATGAGCATTCTTGTTGCGCTTCTGGTGGACTTCCTTATTTAATTGGGGTATGTGATGTTTTCTTCCTTAAGGTCGTTGAGCACTTCGGTTAAGTATTTTCGTGCTTCCCAACGTGCCATGGGAAGGTCTTGAAGGAGGTAGTTGCCACAGTCCTTGGCGGTAGCTCCAGGGATTTCACCTTCATAATTGGCGATGAATTCAAAAGTTTCTTTGAGTAATGGTGCTACATCCATGGGGGTAAGGTCGCCCTTAACGATAAAATAATTTCCCGTAAGACAACCCATAGGTCCCCAATAGATGATTTGTTCTTTCCATATGGGGTGGTTGCGGAGGAAGGTTGCTGCAAGGTGCTCAATGGTGTGAAGTGCGCCTTGATGAAGTGCAGGTTCATTGTTAGGTTCCTTCATGCGCACATCAAAAGTAGTGATGGTCTCGTCACTCACTTGGTCTTGACGCGAAACGAAAATACCACGCTTAAGGCGGAGGTGGTCTATGGTAAAACTGGGGATTTTATTCATAAGGTCATAAAGTAATGAGGTTGTTAGGTTATAAGTACAGAACAACCTTAGTGAGTGATTGCTTCAAGGAAATGCTTTGTTACTTGGAAACTTCTGCTTGCCATCTCGCCCCAGAAGTCCTCGTATTGCTGAATGTGTTCCTTTACTCCTGGGGTATCGCTGATGATGCGGAAACTAACGAAGGGCACATTATATATATAGCAGGTATGGGCGATGGCACAAGATTCCATGTCTACGGCAAGTCCTGCAGGGAAGTTTTTCTTAATTGTCGCGAGTTCTTCTTGGGAGGTAATAAACTGGTCGCCCGTGCAAATCAAACCGCAATGTATCTTTGTGGGTTGTGCACCGTTGAGCGAAACTGCTGCATTTGCCAATTTTTCATCAGCTTCAAAGAAAGTAGGAAGACCTTGAATCTGTCCGTGCTCACACCCCATTCCGCACCAAACATCGTGGTACACCGTTTGCTTGCTAACCACAACATCCATCACGCCAAGGCATGCGTCAATGCCGCCCGCTACGCCCGTGCTGATGATGCACTGAGGTGCGTAGTTGCGGATGAGTCCTGTGGTTCCGATGGTGGCATTGACTTTACCAATCCCGCATTGCATAAGGATAATCTGGTGTGCTCCCATCGTGCCGTGAAGGTAGGAGAAATTGTTGATTTGCGTGGTAGTCTTATTTTCTATAAGAGCGGCAAGCAGGTCGTGTTCCGACTGCATTGCTGTAAGTATTCCAATAATCATGTGTTGGCTTATTTATTAAAGTCAGGGTCTTTCCATCTTCCGCGTGTGAAGTCGGGAATGCGCACGGGGATGCTTCCGCTCTGTGCCGATTGGCGACTTAACTCGGCAAGGCACGACCATTCAGCTGCGTCATAGACATCAATGTCAAGGGGTAAACCATTTTGCAAGCAGTAAATGAGTCGGCTGTCCATGGTGAAGTTCATCTCGTTGGGGACATTGAGTTCATGCCCCTTCTGCCATAATTTTGCGGTTTCGCTATTGAAATAACTTTCCGCTTTTCGGAGCGCTGCCTCGCCCGTAGTTGGGGAGTCCTCACCGTCTAACTGAATGGTCGGGAGTGGGTATTTTTGTATGAATCCCTTTGTGCCACACACCGTTTGGAGTCTGCTGTAAGGGCGAGGGGTAGTTACATCTAACTGAAGGAGGATACTTACGCCGTTTACCGTGCGGATGAGTGTGGAGTTTACCTTGTTTTTTCCATCAGAAGTGAGTGACACTAAGTAGTCCATTCGGTCGGTGCGGTGAAGTCCTAACAACTGCCCGATAGGTCCTATGCCGTGAGTAGGATAGGGATTCCCTCCGTGTTGTGCGCACGATTGCTCCATCCAACTGGCGCTGAGGTTTTCAATGCGGTGAATGTAAGCGCCCTCGCAATGTGTGATTTCGCCCAAAAGACCTTGTCGCTTCATTTCAAGGGTGGCAAGGGCAAAATTGTCGTAGCAGCAGTTCTCGGTCATGAAACAGTGGCGTTGCGTGCGCTCTGCGGTATTTACCAACTGCCAACATTCTTCTACGGTTTCAGCAGCGGGTACTTCTACGGCAACATGTTTTCCCGATTCCATAGCAGTTACTGCAATTTTGCAATGGGTGCTCCAATCCGTGCAGATATAAACGAGGTCAATGTCGTCTTGTTTGCAAATCTCCCTCCACGCCTCTGTGCCGCAATAGGTGCGCGCCTCTTGTCGGTGGGTTGCTACAAGCGTTTGATTTGCTTGCTCAAGTTTTTGCGCATCAATATCTGCAATACAAATAATTGATGCTCCTTGGATGTAGGCATAGCGCTCGAGGGTCTTCATGCCGCGCTGACCAAGACCGATGAGGGCGATGCGTACATGTGGAATAGGGGGGACTCTCATGATAATAGTGATTTTTAAGGCGGAAGGATGGTAAGATTAAAGGTGGCGTGAAAGCAAGAAAGGTGTATCCCACAATGAGACACACCTTTTGTTTCTTATTAACCCTATGCTAAACACAAGGCGTGTTTAGGTTTATGAATGGTTACTTCTTACGAGACTGACCGTAGCGGCTCATGAACTTGTCTACGCGACCTGCAGTGTCAACGAGCTTAGACTTACCAGTGTAGAAGGGGTGAGAAGTTGAAGAGATTTCCAACTTAACAACGGGGTAAGTTTCGCCTTCGAATTCTACTGTGTCGTTAGTCTTGCAAGTAGAGCGAGAGAGGAACATGTCGCCGTTAGACATATCCTTAAATACTACGGGACGATAATTTTCAGGGTGAAGACCTTTTTTCATTTTTGTATGGGTGATTTTTTATGGTTTTTACTAATTGTTTGGTAACAACAATTGTGTAATGGTCGTAAATTTAGGTGCAAAGTTACACATTTTCTTTGGTGCGACAAGGGTTTCGCTTACTTTTTCTTTCAGCAGGGTATCAAAAATCATATTATTTGTGTAATTTCGCAAGTATGAAAACGAAGATTACAATTATTGTGTGTCTGATTTTGCTTTCAAACTTTCAGTTGAGAGCTGAATCCATAGATAGTATTTTTGCTAATTTACGCGTCTGCGAACTTTCGTTGCTCACAAAAAATGACCGCCTTGATTTATTGGATTATGCTAATTGTGGGCAAGAGGCAAGCGTTGAGAATAGTTGCTACGGGAGAACAAAACTAACGAAGAAGTTGGACGATTACATTCACCTTTCGATGACTGAGGTGAATGATGTAGAGTTTTTCTTACTGCCTTATCTTAATAACGATACGGTGGTGTGTATTGTCTCGACACTAAATAGTCCGCTCGAAGAAAGTAAAATTCGTTGCTACACCTTGCAGGGACGTGAGCTGACCGCACCTTATAGAGTGCCTGTACTTCAAGACTTTTTGGAGAACGAGAGTGCTATTCCACCTGGGGTGGTGTTGCCCATAAAAATGGTGTATGATGTGAACGACAGAATATTTGAGTTTGAAATTTCCCTCAAGCATCTATCTATTGATCAGCAGAAGAAGTATTCAAATAAATTTTCGAAGGTGACTTACCAATGGAGTGAAGGAGGGTTTGTGAGGAAAGAATAAATTCGAGGGGGATACGGTGGTGTCCCCCTTATTCGTGTCTTAAAAATGCGACTTCAATGTTCGTGTTTTTTGTATTAAAATTTCGGCGTCTGATTGAGAGATTTTCCCCTAAATCCATTATCCAAAAAACTATACCTATTGTAGTGAAAATTATTAGTAACC
>JAGBYW010000008.1 GCA_017628555.1 Bacteroidaceae bacterium
GATGGCGCCTTCTTCCTTGAGTTGCTTCATAGCCTTGTCTACTTCCTTGCGGTCAAGCCCAGAGAGTTCGGCAATCTTACCTGCGTTGAGGGGTTCGCCAGCCGCCTTTAATGTCTCGAGAACGGTATTCTTTGTTTCCATAGTTTGTAAATGTTTTAAGTTAGAGATTTTGGGTATTGGTATTAGGAACTGAGTGTTTGTAGTGAGTAGAGAGGAGTGAGGTATTTGTAGTTAGTAGTGAGGAGAGAGTAGTGAGTAGTCCGTGCGGAGCAGGTACGTTAGTAGTTTTCCCGCGGGATCCTCAATCCGCATGGTCCTTCTCATTTCTCCTTTCTCATTTCTCCTTTCTTAAAGCTTTGAGGAGTTGTTGCGCATGCGTCTTCGTGTTGATTTGCTTGGGGGTAAAAATGTGGGTGATGGTGCCCGTTTCGTCGGCCACGAAGGTGGTGCGAAGGGTGCCCATGTACTTGCGTCCGCACATTGATTTTTCGCCCCATGTGCCAAAGATTTCGTGAAGGCGGAGGTCGGTGTCGGCAATGAGGGTGAAGGGAAGGTTGTTCTTCTCAATGAACTTCTGATGCGACGCCGCCGAGTTGCTACTCACGCCGATGACGTTGTAACCGAGTGCCGCCAGTTCGTGATAGTCGTCACGAAGGCTACATGCCTGCGCCGTGCAACCCGATGTGTTGTCCTTGGGGTAGAAATAAATCACGAGTTTCTGTCCGCTGAATTGTGCGCGTGTCACTTCCGCTCCCGCTTCGTTCATGCCGAATACTTCGGGAATCTTATCTCCAATGTTTAGCATAATCAATTTCTGTTTTTCTTGTTTCTGATGCAAAGGTAAGCAGGGATTTTGAATTATGCAAACAGATAAAAACTATGAATATATAGAGATTGTCTATAAGGGGATTAGGGATGCCGTGTTCCTTAAAAGCGAGTTAGGCATTTAGTAATTGGGAGTTAGTTTGAAGCATTAGTGAGTTAGTTTGATTTATATGGGAGATAGTAATTGGGAGTTAGTATGAAAAGGGGCAGGGCAGTTGGTGGGGGAGGAATTCTTATGCAAAGATACAACACGCGCGAGGCCGTTTGTCATTTATTGTCATTTAGCATCCGGAAAAATCGCAAAACTGCTACTTAACACATAGATATTCAGTGTGTTACAAGCGAAGAAAAATTTTTCAAAATTTTCCACTTTTGTTCATGCAAGTCCCCACTTGAGGGGTACGGACGCATGATTTGTGAAGCGTGACACGTGACACGTGACAAAGAAAAAAGCAAAAAATCGCAAGTGTGGACATACATCCTTTCAAAAATCAAGGGTACAGGTGTTACGCTATAAGAAGTAGTTATAATATAAATCTTATAGTATATATTAATATATACTATACATCCAAATATACACGTACAAGGCGTCTACCCATACTCCTTCAAAAATCGGCGTGACATGTCACGTGTCACGCTCCCAAATCCGTACCCGCAACTGGGGCTCGCTTGAGTCGTTGCTGTCCTTTTTTGAAAAATTTTTCTGTGCTTGTAACGTGCCGAATATCTATTCGTTAGGTGCTGATTTTTGCCTATTTTCGCGATACTAAATGACAATAAATGACAAACGGCCTCGCGCGTGTTGTATCTTTGCATAAGGAAATGGGGAGCGAAGTGGGAGCGGTCAGATGTGAGGGATACTGTAAAAGTGGGGGAGGCAGTATTCAGGCATTTTAATTTTGATTAACCACGAAAAGAGGGGGACGGCATGAAACAAAATAAGGACGCACTCTAAGCGTGCGTCCCTACCAGTCAAGTGTATGTCCGTGCGTTGTTACTCCGCACGGTAGTTGTCCGTTGTCTGTTGTCCTCTCTATCATTCCACCCTCATTTCGCCATCCGCCTTAAAGCCGCGGAGGAAGTCGGTGATGGCCATGCGCTTCTTGCCTGCCAATTGGATTTGGCGCAGGTGGAGGTAGCCGTCGGCGAGGGCGACTTTGAGGAAGGTCTTTCCGTCGGTGTGGAGTGTGCCGAGGGGATGTTGGTGGGAGGTGAATTCCTTTTCGGTTTCATACACCTTAAGTACCTGCGTTTTGCCCGCCGTGGTGAGTTCTGTCCATGCGGCGGGGTAGGGTGAGAGTCCGCGTACGAAGTCGTAGCAACGCTTTACGCCCGCCTGCCAATTGATGCGACAGGTCTCTTTAAATATTTTTGGCGCAGGGCGGAGTTCGTCGCAGGGTTCCATTTCCTCCTGCGGAATGGGGCGAACGGTGCCCGCCAGGATGTTGTCTACGGTTTCCGTTACGAGCGCTCCACCGAGGTGCATGAGTTTGTCGTACACGATTTCTACGTTGTCCGTGTCGGCAATGGGCACGCGCACCTGTTGGATGACGTTGCCCGTGTCAATCTCGTGTTGGAGGAAGAAGGTGGTGATGCCCGTTTCCGTGTCGCCATTGATGACGGCCCAGTTGATGGGTGCCGCACCGCGATATTGGGGCAGGAGTGAGGCGTGGAGGTTGAAGGTGCCGAGGGGAGGCATGTTCCACACCACTTCGGGAAGCATACGGAACGCCACTACGATTTGGAGGTCGGCACGGAGTTCGCGGAGTTCGTTCACGAATGCTTCGTCCTTCAAGCGCTCGGGTTGGAGCACGCGCAGGCCTTGAGACACGGCGTATTGCTTCACGGGAGAGGCTTGGAGTTCCGTTTGGTGGCGCCCAATGGGTTTGTCGGGCATGGTGACAACAGCCACCACGTTGTAACCGCCCTCAACGAGGGCACGAAGGCTCTCCACGGCAAATTCGGGAGTGCCCATATAGATGATGCGTAGGTCTTGTTTGGTCATTGTTGTTTTATTCTTGCGAAAAATCCTTCATCACCTGTCGGTAGTGGGCATAGAATTTCGTGCGTGACACGAAACCGGCGAAGGTGTTGTCGGTGTTAAGTACGGGGAGGGTGGAGTAAGGCGTTTGTTCGAGTTTGTCCATCACCACTTGCATGGGGTCGGCCGTAGAAAGGAGGATGGTGGGGGTGTGCATGATTTGCTCCACCGTGTAGAGGCGGTAGAGTTCGCTTCTGAAGATGATTTTGCGAATGCTACGGAGTCCGACAACGCCCACGAGCATGTTCTTCTTATCCACCACGGCAAACACGTCGGAGCGCTCGTTGGAGATGATGCGCACGAGTTGACCGAGGTTCATGTCGGCAGAAAGGGTGGGGGTGTCTTTAATAATCACTTCGTCGAGCGACATGAGCGTGAGCACGGAACTATCCTTGTCGTGCGTGAGGAGTTGACCACGGCGCGCGAGACGCATGGCGTAGATGCTATGAGGTTCGAAGGAATGAATCACCAAATAAGAGCATCCCGACACAATCATGAGGGGGAGGAAGAGGTCGTAGCCCCCCGTGAGTTCGGCTATGAGGAAGACCCCCGTGAGCGGCGCGTGGAACACTCCCGCCATGACTCCCGCCATACCCATCAGGGCATAGTTTTCCTCGGGCGTAGCGACGTCCCAAAGGCCGTAATTATTCCACAATTGGGCGAAGATAAATCCGCCGATGCAACCGAGGAACAGGCTGGGCGCGAAGGTACCCCCGCAACCGCCACCACCATTAGTAGCTGAAGTGGCAAACACCTTGGTGAGGAGGATCAAACCGAGGTAGAGCAAGAGGTATTCCGAATGGCCGTAGAAGAAAGAGTTGTTGAGCACGTCGGCGGCATTCTCCTGTCCCGAACTATTGAGCAGCATCGTGATGGTGGAGTAACCTTCTCCGTAAAGCGGGGGGAAGAGGTAGATGAGCAATGCAAGCACCGTGCCACCGAGTGCCAAGCGTGAGAACATGCCCTTGCCAAAACGTGAGAACACCTTTTCAAAGGCATTCATCGCCTTCGTGAAATAAAGGGAAATGAGTCCGCAGAAGATGCCGAGCAGAATCACCGTGGGCACATCCTCAACGGTGAAGGGCGTCTTGAGCGAGAAAGGGAAGAGCGCCTGCATGTCACCCGAAAGGAAGTAGGTGAGGCAGGTGGCGGTGATGCAACTAATGAGCAGGGGAAGGAGCGACGCCATGGTGAGGTCAATCATCAACACTTCAAGTGTGAAAACCAATCCCGCAATGGGCGCCTTGAAGATACCCGCTACGGCACCCGAGGCGCCACACCCGATGAGTAACATCAGTGTCTTATGGTCCAACTTAAAGGCTTTGCCGAGCGAAGAACCGATGGCCGAACCCGTCAAGACAATGGGCGATTCTGCCCCTACCGAACCCCCGAAACCGATGGTGATGGCCGAGGCAACAACGCTCGTGAAGCAATTGTGATTGCGGATGCGACCTTGCTTGCGCGAGAGGGCGTAGAGAATCTTTGTCACCCCATGACCGATGTCATCGCGCACGATGTACTTGATAAAGAGGGCGGTGAGGAAAATCCCTACGACGGGATAAACGAGGTAGAGCCAGTTGGATTGCGTCGTGTCAAAACTATGCGTGAGCAATCCTTCGATTTCGTGAATAAGCCATTTCAGCGCTTGAGCCGCAAGGGCTGCGCCAATACCCACAAAAAGGCTGAGCACGAGGATAAACTGCCTTTGTGTGAGGTGCTTATTACACCATATTCTTAAAAACTGAAACATAAGTCAAGTGAGTTTCTCAACACTTTTTTAGCGTATGATAGTGACTTCTCCGCCTGCACCCAATTTGATGATGCTTGACGCCATTTGTGTGGGAGGTTCGTCTTGGCGCGAGGTGCAAATATAATCTACCGCCCCCTTGATTTCTTCGGAAATCTCGGAGAAGCAACGGGGAGCAGGTTGTCCGCTAATGTTTGCCGAGGTGGACACAACGGCGCGCTTCATGCGCATGCAGAGTTCCTTGCTAAACGCCTCCTTGGTGATGCGAATGGCCACGGAACCGTCCTCCGCCAAAAGGTTGGGCGCAAGGTTTCTGCCTCCGTCAAACACGACGGTCATGGGGCGCTCGGAGAGTTCCATAACGTCCCACGCCACCTCGGGCACTTCCTTCACGTAGAATTGCACCTTCGTTTCAGAGTCAACGAGCGAGATGAGCGCCTTGGCGTCCGTGCGTTGCTTGATTTCGTAAATGCGACGTACGGCATCGGCATTCGTGGCGTCGCAACCGAGTCCCCAAATCGTGTCGGTGGGGTAGAGGATAATGCCTCCATTGTTCATCACTTCAACGGCGCGACGGATGTCTTCCTTACTCTCGGGCGTGAGGCGCGGTGTGAGATTTGCTTCTTTCTTAGCCATAAGTCCTAATGTGTGAGGCGATTAGTCTTCTCCCTTCAACGTGGGGAGGTGGAGGTGGAAGCGCACGGCAAGCAAGCGCATGACGATGACCGCTCCTGCGCAAACAATACCCGACCATACGTAGTTGAAGCCCAAAAATTCGTGGCACACCCAATAGAAGATACCGCCAATTACGCACGCAAGGGCATAGATTTCCTTGCGGAAAATGAGGGGTTCGACGTTGATGAAAATATCACGGAGCACACCGCCGCCAGCACCCGTGAGCGTACCCATAAGGATGGCGGTCCAGTAGGGGAAACCGTTGTCGAGGGTCTTTTCAATCCCCGTAATGGCGAAGACGGCAAGACCGATGGTGTCGAAGATGAACCACGTGTTGTCCTGCTTCACCAAGTGTTTGCGGAACACGATCACCCAGAATACGGCAAAGGCGCAGATGAGCAAATAAGTGGGGTCCTTCAACCAGAAGATGGGCACGTTGAGCATAATATCACGCGTCGTACCACCACCAATAGCCGTGGCGATACCTACAATGTAAGCACCGAAAAGGTCAAAGCGCTTTGCCGAAGCCAGGCGCACTCCAGAGATGGCGAATGCAAGCGTACCGATGTAGTCGCATGCGGAGTAGAAGCTGATGTCGAATAACATATTTGGAGGATGTGAGATTTAATTTTTTAGAGCTCTCAGAGGACTCGGAGTTTTCAGAGACCTCAGAGTTCTCAGATCTTAATTCACCACATTCGTAGGAGCACCCGCAATAAATGCCTTGAGGTTGCCTACGAGGATGTCGATGATGCGTCCGCGGGCTTCGCGTGTGGCCCAAGCAATGTGGGGGGTGATGAAGGCGCGGGGTGCGGAGAGTAGGGGATTGTCAAGCGCGGGAGGTTCGGTGGAAAGCACGTCGGCGCAGAAGGCCTTTATGCGATTCTCACGCAACGCTTCCGCCATGGCGGGTTCGTCAATGAGTTTTCCGCGCGCCGTGTTGACGATGATAAGGTTGGGATTGGCGTTGTCAAGGAGCGCCGCGTTAATCATGCGCTCATTGTCCTTCGTGAGGGGGCAACAGAGGCTGATGACGTCACACGTTGCCACGGCATCTTCAAGACTTATTTTCGTTACACCCTCGGGGAGTTCGGTTTGAGGTTTTGAACTTACGGCATAGACCTCCATGTAGAAGGCTTTTGCCAGGCGTTCTACCTCGCGCCCAATGTTTCCATATCCTACAATCGCCAAGCGCTTTCCGCAAAGTTCGGTCAAGGGGTTGTGCCAACAACAAAAGTCGCGACTCTTTGCCCACATCTTTTCTTCGGCATTGAGGCGTGCGTAATGACCCACGGAGGAGCACACTTCAAGCAGGTGGGCAAACACCATTTGCGCTACGGCACGCGAACTATAGCCCGCACAATTACACACGCAAATGCCGTGATTGCGCGCCGCCACGGTGTCGATAACGTCATATCCAGTTGCCGCCACGAGCACTATTTTCAACTTCGGAAGCTGAGCAAATTCCGACTCTCCGAGGCGCACTTTATTCGTGATAATCACCTCGGCATCCTTGGCGCGCTCAATGACTTCGGAGGGCAAGGTGCGGTCGTAGGTCACAAATGTGCCAAATGATTGGAACACATCCCAACTCAAATCGCCAGGGTTGAGCGTGTAACTATCGAGAAAGACAATATTCATTTGAGGTTATGAGGTTTTAAGGTTATGAGGTTCTGAAGTTTTGAGGGAGATTAATGTCTTTAATGTCATTAAGGTCAAGTATATTACACATTCTGCATGGTGTTACTCACTCCTCACTTCTTACTTCTCACTACTTTCCACCCCACCAAACTATCATATCTTGAGCCAATGGGGCGGTCATATACGAGGATGAGGTATTCGTTTTGGGTTTGATAGAAGTTACCCTCTACGCTATCGTCGGGAGTGTCGTAATAGTAGTTGTAATAGCCCTGCTTGAGCATGACGCTTGCTTCGTAGAGGCGGGTCTCTTCGTTATAATGCAGGCGATAGGTTTCGCGGTCGGCATTCGTTGCCCAAGTGCCATACACATATATGGGATAATCCAGGCGCAAGGGGGCATTGAGGCGGAAGTGCACATAGATGTAATCGCTCTCCGTGTCGTTATCGTAATTGTCCGTATTGCGGATGATGAACCCGCCCGTCAAGTCCTCATCGTAAAGATAATTCTTGCGCACCTCGTCGGTGTAGAGTGTTGCCACATAACTATCGCGCTCTGCTTCCCAAGCCATACGGTCAACGTGAAGGGCGGGATACTCCGTAGAGAGCGTTTCAAACTTGCGGAACTCATTGCCCGCATTGAAGATGAGGTCGCGACAATGTTGCCACTTCATCTTACCCATTGTGAGGTAATTCGGAGCGGGACACTTGCGCATCTTATCCCAACGGCGATTTTGAACGACGTACACGCTCAATTCCTCTTCGGGGCGACTCAGGCGTAGGGCGCTGAAATCCACTTCAACGGTCAGTTGTTGGTGGCGGTTGTTGTAATCCGCATCCGTCATCGTGGTGAGCGAAGCATTGATACTCACGCGTTGTTCGCCCACCATGAAGAAGGCTTCTGTCACGGTCTCAAATTCCTCCTCCGCATCCTCCGCCTCACGCAAGATGCTCAAGCGATAATTCCCTGGAAGGAGCATGCGCATATCGGCATTGGGGAGTAGGAGGGAGTAGTGGTTATAATTCACCGTCGTGTTGCGCGAAGGCTCGTAGAGATCGATGGGAAGGGTGTTCTCCGTGGCTTGCAAATAACTGCTTTCCAGAAGTTGCTCCGTGGGTTGGAAACGTTGGTCGCAATGCTCAACGCGGTAGTAATAGCGCTCGTGGTTCGTGTCTAAATCATCAAAACTAAACTCCAATTGCTCCCCTCCGCGGAGTGGCAAAATGGGCAAACCGTTCACCTCGCTAACGTGGAGCAGGCGAGGCGTCACGATGTTGGGCACGAAAGTCCGTATCTGCTGGGCTTCGGCGCTCATGCATCCTAATATCACGGCTATTTTGAGGAAAAGACACTTCATCTTGCAAAAGTAATCATATTTTTTTATAACTTCGCACTTGATTTTAGAAATATGGGGTGAGGTGGAAGGTTATTAGGTCGCTTTGCTTTTAGGTTGTAAGAACCTTGCGGGGTTAGATACAACTACTATCCGGATGGCTCTTATAACCTTATAACCTCAAAACCTTACAACCTTATTACAGAAGAGCAGCTTATCGCGTGTACCCCGTTGCCTTTCGTGCAATGTAAGTGGTGCAGGAGGAAAGTCCGGGCAGCACAGGGCGCTCCGCTTCTTAATGGGAAGTAGTCCGTGAGGGTTAAGTCGTGCAGAAGAAAACAACCGCCTTGGCGCGTCTTGTATTTCAAGATGACAGCTTCATAGGTAAGGGTGAGAAGGTGGGGTAAGAGCCCACCAGTCGTGTGGTGACATACGAGCTGTGCACATCGGAGGCTGAAAGTTCATGTATACCGGCGAATGAGGATTGCCCGTTCGAGATTTTGTTCCTCGTGAACAAAGCGCGCCGGAGGGTAGAACGATAGAGCGCATCAGTGATGGTGCGTGCGGATAAATGATAAGCACCCTCTTAAGGGAAGTTACGCCTGTAATTTCTTGAGGGCACAGAACCCGGCTTATCGCTCTTCTGTTTTTTTCATAAATGAGGCGAACCGACAATAGCACA
>JAGBYW010000009.1 GCA_017628555.1 Bacteroidaceae bacterium
ATTAGTAACATATTTTAAATTATCTTACTAATAATTTTCGCTTTTATAACCTATTGATTTTCCGCGACTTACAGATATATGTTTTAGACGCTAAAACAGACGCCTGTAAGATGTGTTAGTCGCCCTAAAAATGTAAGAACAACGCTCTTTTTTATAAGCGATAATATAGGAGTTGCCCTGTATGTACGTCTGCGTTGTTTGTGTAAACGTATAACAAACTTTGGGGCAACTCCTATATTATTATATTGTGAGGTGTGATACGTCGAACGGTCGTATGTTACCTCTTTTCTGTATGTAAGCGGTAAGCGTTTAAATGCGCTCTAACACCTTTTCAATGAGGGTAGAAATTGTGTTTTTATACCCAGTGTTGGCCTCGTGCGCAATGCGATTGGCAATTACTAAGCATACGGTCAAAGCCTTGTGTCCCAACAAAGCAGAAAGTCCTGCTATGGCGCTACTTTCCATTTCGAAGTTCGTGATAGACTTGTCTTCGTATCGGAAAGAAATAATCTTTTCATTCTGTTGGGGGTCGGCAAGGGGGAGTCTTAGACTTCTACCTTGAGGAGCATAAAATCCACCGCAGGCAATGGTTACACCCCTGACCATGTCAGTTTGAGCAATGCGCTCGGTGAGTGATGGGTTGGCGTGAATTACATAGGGGTGAGGGATGCATTGGTTGCCTTGCCAATTCATGTGGTGTGCGAATGATGCTTCAAATTCTGTGTCACACACCTCGTTGCGACCGCCGTAGAAATTCAGAAGTCCGTCAAAACCAATGCTTATTTCACTGGCAATAAATGTGCCTACGGGGCAATGGGACTGGAGTCCGCCGCAGGTGCCAATGCGTACAATGTCAAGCGACTTTAGCGTTTCGTTAATGGTGCGTGTTGAGAAATTGATGTTGGCAAGTGCATCTATTTCGTTCATCACTATATCAATATTGTCACATCCGATACCTGTAGAAATCACCGTGAGGCGCTTACCTTTGTAGGAACCGGTGATGCTTCGGAATTCACGGTTTTCTACACCGCATTCTTGGGTGTCAAAATAACTTGCCACTAAATTAACTCTTGCAGGGTCTCCCACAAGAATGATTTTCTCAGCTAATTGTTCGGGCTTTAGGTGAAGGTGGAATATCGAACCGTCTTCGTTGATGATCAGTTCGGATGAGGGTATTGCTTTCATGGTTAGGCGATTGTAGGTTAAGGGTTGATGACTTTTAATTCGAGTTGGCGCATCTGGCCTTCCTTTTTTTTGATTAAATGGATGAGCTGTGTGCGTTCAAGTTCTATTTGCAGAATGTTGTCTCGGATGGTTGAAGTTGGGGAAGTCGTAAATTGTTTGCGAAGGATGGAGAGCAGTGTTTCCTGTGAATTTAACGTGGCGTAAAGTGTGACTAATTCCTCGGCAATGCTCTTAGCTTCAGGACTTTTAAAAGCATCAATGTCTTTATATACAACGCGATTGCTAATGATAAATTTAGGGCGGTTGCCTCCTTCTTTAGTCGTAATCTTGCTGGCGCGTTTGGCATTCCATTCAGCGATGCGTTGCTCTTGTCCCTGCTGTGTAGCTGCGATGTCGTTGATGTGCGCCGCATGAAAAAGCGTTACAAAATCAGTGTCGTTAGGGTAGGGGGTATGCGTAGTGTTGGGGATAAAAGTGTAGAGGCAAACGCTGTCGCCCTTTTGATGTCGGTCGGTAAGGAAATAACCCGTGTTTGAACTCTCGTCTATGTAATACATATAATCGTTTGCCACCGAGTTAAATGGCATACCGATGTTCTGCGGTTTTAGAAACTCCTTTTCCTCTCCATCGTAGCGCGTTACATAAATGTCCCAACCTCCAAAGCCCTCTTCCGCTTGTGCTGCATAATACAGACTTACACCGTCCGAGAGCAAAAAGGGGTAATCTTGTTGCATACCCTCTTGGTCGGGAATGTCTAAAGGTTCAGGTTGCGACCAATTACTACCTGTACGAATCGTTCTACTCAAGGCAAGCACTCCATTCTGGGGCGTAGCAAGAAAGGCGTTGTCGCCAAGAGCATTGACAAACGCGAAATCGCCAACATTATTGACCGTTATTTTTAATTGTTTTAGAAGGGCTTCCGCAGAGCAAATCCTTCCCATTTCAGGGTGCAAACTTAAATGCTCAATGATTTTACTTTTCGGCAAAACGATACTATCTACAAACACAACGTGCTGTGTGCTCCTGATATTGGCCTCTGCAATCTTCATGGTATCGGCAAGAATGTGCAGAGAGTCAACATTGCAAGTCGGGCGACGCAACTTCTTTTGTGCCGCAAGTTCTTTAGCTATATATTCCTGCGCTTGGGGATAGTCGCCCGTGAGCATTATCTTTCGTGCTACCTCAACGGGGTTCACTTTTGCCTGTTTTTTCTTTCGTTGTGCCTGTGAGGGCATAAGGCAGAGGAGGCAAAGCAAAAGGGTGAGCGCAATTTTAATACTTTTCACGCATTGTAATACCTGGTTTTCTATGAAAAAATAACGCATAAGGGAAGTCTTGGTTTGTTTTTTGCCCTCAAAAATACAGTTTTCTTTTATTAAATGCGTACTTTTGCGAAAGATTATTCCAAAATTATACCCTCCACATGCAGTATCTCCGTATTCTCATACTTATATTCGGTGCTTTATACGCCAACTTTGTGACCTCTCAAACGCGCATCCGCCTTGTTCATGAGGTGGAGAAAGGTGAAACGCTCAACAGCATTTCGCAACGCTACAATGTGCCTGTTGCTGAAGTGATAGCATTAAATCCTGACGTATCTTCAAAGCCAGAAAAAAAACTTAAACGCGGTTATCTCATTAACATTCCAGAGTCAAAAAAGGAACAAGCAGTGCCCCGCGATACGTTTAAATTAGCGGTGGTTCTGCCCTTTAGTGCCGAGGGAAAAGAGGGAGAACGTAGTGTGGAGTATTACCGTGGTTTGCTGATGGCAATAGATTCTGAGCGCCAAAAGGGTAGATGTTTTAGTGTTACGGCTATTGATGAACCCAGTGTTAAGGAAAGTATGATTGATGCCATAGCAACCCTTACGGCAGACGTTCCTCATGCCATTGTGGGACCTCTTTATCCCACCCACTTCCAGGCGCTCGCAACCTTTGCGAATGCTTATCGGGTGAAAACCGTAATACCTTTCTCTTCTAAGGTGAAACAAGTTGAGACAAATCCTTATCTTTATTTGCTCAATACGCCTCAAGATATTGTTCAGCAGAATAGTTTTGAACTCTTCAACTCCCGCTTTTCAGGTTATCGATGTGTTGTGGTGCGCACGATAGATGCTTCCGAATCAACCCTCGTAAACTATTGGATGGACTGTATGCTCCGTCGGGGGTACGAGGTTCAAACTCTTGCACAATCGTTTACCAATGATCAGTTGGCACAATCCTTAAGTAAAGAGCGTCGCAATGTGTTTGTCGTTGATGGTTCTAATGCCCAGGCTGTTATCAGTATTTTGCAACGCATTTACGAATTTACTCAGACCCACCCAGGTTATAAAATTGCAGTTGTTGGTCACAATGCTTGGCAACAATTTACGATGGAGCACAGCGAATTGCTCTCTCAGCTCGATACTTATGTGCTTGCTCACGACTTTTACAATGCCTATAGCAAGTCGGTTATTGAATTTGAAGAGCAATATTTCAGTTGGTTTAAAGAGTATCCCTTGCTCCTACATCCCCGAATGGGTGAACTCGGTTATGACACCGGTCGCTACCTTTTAATCAAGCAGGTCAAACCTACCTATTTGCAAACAAACTTTAATTTCAAGCAAGTTACCCCGACTGGCGGATATGTCAACACGAGTTTGATGTTTGTGCATTTTACGCCTAATAATAAGGTCGAACTAATAGAATTAGCGCAGTGAAACACAGCCTTTTGTTTATACTTTTAGCACTCTCAGCAACCTTTGCCCATGCACAAATCGGCGATTATCGTAATGATTTGTGTGTCGGTGTTAGTGCTGGAGTTACGATGAATAAGATGGGGTTTGACCCTATCGTCAGTCAGCAGTATCACACGGCTCCTACCGTAGGTCTTACACTACGTTATACAAGTGAGAAATTTCTTACGGCTTACTGCGCCCTGCAAGTAGAACTCAACTATGCCCGCTTGGGATGGACTGAAGATGTGTTAGACCGCAACTCGCAACCCCTTCCTGACACGTTCAAGCGTAACCTTGATTACCTCCAACTTCCCTTATTGGCGCGTCTTGCCTGGGGAAAAGAGCATCGGGGCATGATGTTCTATTTCTTAGTAGGTCCTCAAATAGGTTATTGTATAGCTGAAAGCTCAGAACGCAGTGCGCAGTGGACGCTCAATGCAGCAGGCAATCCTGACCGCCCCAACGACCTCTATGCTCAATACACGCTCCCTGTAAAACACAAGTTTGACTATGGCATTACGGGTGGTGTTGGCGTAGAACTTAATACAAAACTTGGGCACTTCCTTCTTGAAGGGCGCTATTATTATGGTCTTTCCGACGTCTTTGGTAATGCGAAAAAAGATGTGTTCTCACGCTCCAACCATGGTGCCATAGTAGCCAAACTCTCTTATCTTTTTGATGTGAATTAGTCTCTGGCGCTCATACGCACGCACAATGAAATTATCCGACTTACATACAGAACAAATTGCCGTGATTGCCAAGGTGGGCGGTCACGGCGGTTTTAGAAAACGCATCGTCGAGATGGGGTTTATCAAAGGGAAAAAAGTAAAGGTAGTGCTCAACGCCCCCCTGCGCGACCCCATTGAATACGAGTTGTTGGGTTATAAAATATCCCTGCGCCGTGAGGAGGCAGCATTGGTGGAGGTTATCAGTGAGGAAGAGGCTGAGCAGTCCTTGCATCTTGCCCCTCCTCAGCATCTTTCGGCGCTCACCCCCTCGCAGCAGGAGCAAACAGAACTTGAGCAGCGCATGCAACAGATGGCTGAAGCACAGGGACACACCTTGCGTGTGGCGCTTGTGGGAAACCCCAACTGCGGTAAAACCTCGCTCTTTAATATTGCATCAGGCAGCAAGGAGCATGTGGGTAATTATGCTGGTGTGACCGTAGATGCTAAGGAAGGTTCATTCCAATTCGTGCGCCCTACGACTGGTGAGCGCTACACCATCGTTCTCGTTGACCTCCCAGGAACCTATTCGCTCTCAGCTTACAGTGCTGAGGAGCGCTATGTGCGCAGTCAGTTGATTGAGCAGACTCCAGATGTCGTAGTAAACGTGGTAGACACTTCCAACCTGGAACGCAACTTATACCTTACTACGCAACTTATCGACATGAACCTCCGCATGGTCGTGGCGCTCAATATGTATGATGAAGTGCGTAAGAATGGCGACCAACTTGACTACCACCAACTCGGCATACTCCTCGGTGCTCCCATGGTTCCTACTGTGTCGCGTAGCGGTGAGGGCATTTCGCAACTCTTTGAGCAGGTCATAGATGTCTATGAATACAAGTCGGACGTTGCGCGACACATCCACGTCAACCACGGCGTAGAATTGGAGAAGAGCATCGACCGCATCAAAGAGGTGATACAAAAGAACGGACAGATACGCCACAAATATTCTACCCGCTATCTTGCCATCAAACTATTAGAGGGAGACAAAGAGTATAATTCATTTGTTGATACGCTTAAGAATCATGACGAACTCGTTTCTGCCCGCTACGAAGAGCAACAACGCATTCAGCGTGAACTTTCTGTCGGTGCCGAAGAGGCACTCATAGATGCCAAATACGGATTTATACAAGGAGCGCTGAAAGAGACGCATCAACCCTCACACGCCAAGAAACACGGCGAGTCACGCTCCGAACGTATCGACCGCATTGTCACACACCGATGGTTGAGTTACCCTATCTTCCTCTCCTTGCTTTACCTCATATTCGAAGTCACCTTTAGTCTTGGAGCATATCCCATGCAGTGGCTCTCGTGGTTGGTAGACCAGTTGGCTGCTTTTCTCTCTATGAGTATGCCCCAGGGCATCTTGCGCGATATGATGGTCGACGGTGTTATTGGTGGCGTGGGGAGTGTCATCGTTTTTCTGCCCAACATCCTGTTGCTTTACCTCTTTATATCATTGTTGGAAGATACGGGATACATGGCGCGTGCCGCATTCATTACCGACAAACTTATGCACCGCGTCGGTCTTCACGGAAAGTCGCTCATCCCTATGGTTATGGGGTTAGGGTGTAATGTTCCCTCGATTATGGCTACACGCATGATAGAAAATCCCAAGAGTCGTCTCATCACGATGCTCATTATCCCCTTCATGTCGTGCTCGGCGCGCTTGCCTATCTACATCCTGCTTATCTCAGCGTTTTTCCCCACCTCTGGAAGTCTCGTGATGCTTGCGCTCTACGCCTTAGGCATAGCCGTAGCATTAGTGTCGGCAAAACTCTTCTCGAAGTACCTACACGTAGGGGGTGACCTCCCCTTTGTTATGGAACTTCCCCCTTATCGCATCCCCACGTTAAAGTCTGTTGCGCGCCACACTTGGGAGAAAGGACAACAATATCTGCGTAAGATGGCAGGACTCATCCTTGCTTTCTCCGTAGTCATTTGGGCATTGGGATATTTTACTGTCCCCGTTGGAGATACAAGGAACGAGTCAGAGGCGCGCGTTTCCCCCTCCTGCTTAGAATGGTTAGGACATAGCATTGCGCCCGTATTCGCACCCATGGATTTTGATTGGAAGATGTCGGTAGGCATCTTGAGTGGAGTAGGGGCAAAGGAGTTAGTGGTAAGTACCCTCGGTGTGCTTTACGCCACCGATAACGCCGAAGTTGAAGATGAGGATACTACGCACCTACAGGCAGCCTTGCATGCAAACACCACCCCCAAATCAGCCCTTGCCTATATGGTGTTTCTCCTGCTTTACCTTCCCTGTATCGCCACCATCGCCGCCATCCGTTCTGAGAGTGGTTCTTGGAAGTGGGCAATCCTCTCTGCTGCTTACTCTACATTCATCGCATACGCTCTTGCAGCACTCACTTACGCCCTTTATGGGTTAGTCGGTTGAAAATACAATTATAAAAACAGCGTACAACTTCGAAGTTGTACGCTGTTTTTATTGTTCCGCCTTTTTGGTGATGGGTACAAAAGAGGTTCCGCATGGAAAATATGTTCTTTTGTTCTTATGTCTAAAAATAAGTTTGCCGGATAGTAATAGACAAAAATAGAAGTGAGTTAGTAGAAACTAAGTCGGAGATAATTTGAATTAACTCACTATTAGTTTTTACTAACTCACTATTAGTTTTTGCTTAAATGGGATGATGTAAGATTATGTTGTGTGAGGTGTGTGACCTTTCGCGGGGGGAATTACTTTTACATCGTTATTTAAGCGGGGACGGTGTTATTCTTCTTCCTTCATGTGGCGAACGATACCGAGTTTAGAGTTTTCGATAAAGTTGACGAGTTGGTCAATATGTTCGCTTTGGGGAATCTGTTCACGAATTTTGATAATGGTGTCTTCCATGCTGAAGTTTCCAGCATAGATGAGTCGGTAGGTATTGGCGATGTGTCGCAAGATGCGTTCGTTTACGTCTACGTGTTTCAAAACGAACGTGTTGATGCCGTGATACTTGGCGGGGTTTCCTCCGAGGATGATGTAGGGGGGCACGTCCTTTTGTACGCGGCAACCGCTTTGGATGAGTGAGTAGCGACCGATGCGCACGTGTTGTTGCACTTGCACGTAGGAACTCTGAATAGAGTAGTCGTGGATTTCACATTCGCCGGCAATGTTTACACCGATACCGAGCACGCAATGGTTGTGGATTTTTGTGTCGTGGCAGATGTGTACCTTATCCATAAGGAAGTTGCCGTTTCCGATTTCCGTAGCGCGGTCGTCGAAGGAAGAACCTGCTATGACTACGTTTTCGCGTATGCGGTTATCATCACCAATGATGACGCGGTGGGGATGTCCTTCTTGATAGTGGAAGTCCTGGGGTGTGGCACCGATTACGGCATTCTGGTAAATGATGTTGTTCTTACCCATTATTGTGCCTTCAAGGATTGAGGCGTGGGGCATGATTACACAATTATCACCAATTTCTACACCCGCTTCAATGTATGCAAAGGGTTTTACCTCTACATTATTGCCCAACTTTGCCGTTGGGTCAACGTATGCTAATGGACTAATCATGATGTGTTAGTGTGTTAGGTCTTAAGGTTTTGAGGTTTTGAGGTTGTTAGGTTTTAAGGTTTTGAGGGGGAGGGAGTTAGGAGGTAGTAAGTATTAGTTAGTAGTGCCATTCGGAGTGTTGTCCCGCAAGGTTTCTTAAAATCTTATGACCTTATAACCTTAATTGTTGTTGTTTTTACTCTCTTCCTCCTCCGAGTGCCTTGTAGAGGTTGATGCCGGCATTGAGTTTGTTGTACTTATCCGTGATGAGTGACATCTTTGCCGAAAGGAGACCTTGTTGAGCGGTGAGGGTTTCGAGGTAAGTGGTTGTGTTAGAATGTTGGAAGAGGAGGAGGGTTTCTTCGGTAGCCGTTTCGAGGGCTTGCACTTGCTTCTCGCGCTCTTGTTGCTGGAGGTGCGCCGTTTGGAAGTCAGAAAGCGCATTGCTTACTTCCGCTCCCGCCTTGAGTACGGCGTCGTGGAAGTCAAGAGAGGCTGCTTCGTAATCGAGTTTTGAAACCTTGAGGTTTGCCACGAGTTGGCCGTTCATGAAGAGCGGTTGAGCAAGGCTTGCGGCGGCGTTGAGCAAGAGTTTACCAGGGTTTACCACGGCGCCGACATTGTTTGTCCATCCTGCTACACCTGAAATGGTGATAGAGGGGTAGAACTTTGAGCGCGCGATATTGACATTATAGAATGCCGAGGCGAGTTGCGCTTCGGCGATGCGCACATCGGGACGATTGCTAAGTAACTGGACGGGGATGCCTACCTGCATGCTTTCGGGGAAATCGTAAGTGCCAAACGCGTTTCGGTCAATAGCATGAGGCGCTTCGGCGAGGAGTACGCATAGAGCGTTTTCCGTCTGACGGATGCTATTCTGAAGGGTGGGGAGGGTAGCGCAGAGCGTGTGGTAGTTGGCACTTGCTTGAGCCACGGCGGCGTTGTTTACCATGCCCGCTTCCTTCATTGCCTTCATGGCTTCTACGTTCTTTTCCCAAAGTTTAGAAGTTTCAAAAGCCGTAGTATATTGCTCATCGAGCATCTGAAGGGTGTAATACATTTGCGCTACGGCCGAGATGAGGGCGGTTTGTGTGGCCTGCTTGGCGGCTTTAGCTACAAAGAGGTTTGACTTTGCATACTTCTTAGCGTTTTGAAGCGAACCAAACGAACCGATGTTCCACGATGCCGAAATGGGCAAGGTGTAGGTTTGTACCGCCTTAGAATGGTCGATAGAGGTGAGTTCGCCCGAAGGTGCAAAAACGAATGAGGGAATGTATGCCAACTTTGAGATGGTGAGGTAAGCCTTCGCCTTCTCAATGTTCATATCTGCCTTTTGCATGTCGTTGCTTACCAACACCTTTTCAATAAGTGCTTGAAGTTTGGGGTCGGTAAAGACTTCGCGCCAGGGTGTGTTCCCGAAGTTCGTTGTGTCGGCCGATTCGAGCACGGCGGTCATCGAAGTAGTATCGCGGTAGATGCCTTCGGTGATGTTTTCAAGTGACTCGGGACGCTCGTAATTCTTAAAGAGTCCGCAACTTGAAAGAAGGGCGATACCTATAAGGGGAAAAATTATCTTTTTCATTGTTACTTAGGGTACGAGATTTTAGGTACTTGTAAACGAGACCCTTCGGTCTGTTTTATCTTCCGGATGGGAACTTGTTTACTTGTACCTGAAAAACTCGCTAACTATATTTACTTTGAGTATTGTTGAAGGTCAGCTTCAGCTTCCGTAGTGTCCATATCTTCCCATCTCATAGGCTTGATGCGTTCCTGGAGTGCCTGGAAGATTACGAAGAGTGCGGGTACGATAAAGATCTGGAACATCATACCGATGAGCATACCGCCGATAGCAGATGTACCGAGCGCACGGTTACCGTTAGCACCCACACCGAAGGCAAACATCAAGGGGAGCAAACCTACGATCATGGCGATAGAGGTCATGAGGATAGGACGCAAACGAGCGGCCGCACCGAGTACGGAAGCATTCGTGATGCTCATACCCATCTTACGACGGTCGAGGGCGAACTCTACGATCAAGATAGCATTCTTAGCCAAGAGACCAATCAACATAATCATAGCAATTTGCACGTAGATGTTATTTTCGGCGGCCGAGAAGATGGGGATGAGACCCATCAAGTGGAGGAAGATGAAACATCCCATCAAGCCGAAGGGCACGGAGAGCAATACGGCAAAGGGAAGCATGTAACTTTCATACTGAGCCGCGAGCAAGAGGTAGATGAATACGAAGCAGAGGATGAATACTATTGCCGTTGTGCTACCACTTGAAGCCGCTTCTTCACGTGTCTGACCTGAGAATTCAAATGAGTAACCCTCGGGGAGCATTTCTTCAGCTACTTCCTTGATGGCCTGAATAGCCTGACCAGAAGTAAATCCTTCGGCGGGAGAACCGTTCACCGTAATAGAGGTGTACATGTTGAAACGGTTGACTACGTCAGGACCCATGCTGGGAGTCATCGTTACAAATTCCGAAATCGGAGCCATTTCACCCTTGGCATTGCGCACCTTAATCTTGTTGAGCGATTCGAGGTCTGTACGGTCAGCCTGTTCACCCTGAATCATTACGCGATAAAGTTTACCGAAGCGGTTGAAGTTACTTGAGTAAAGACCTCCGTAATAACCTTGAAGGGTGTAAAGAATGTCTGTTTGTGAAAGACCAGCGCGCTTACACTTAGCCGCGTCGATGTCAATGATATATTCGGGGAACTTCGTGTTAAAGTTTGTCTGAGCCGAACCAATTTCGGGACGCTTCAAGAGTGCCGCAATATAGTCTTCCGTAATTTGTTGGAAGCGGAGCAATTCACCACCCGTTCGGTCTTGCACGTTAATTACGAAACCGTTTGTAGCACCATAACCAGGCACCATAGGAGGTTGGAAGAAGAGCACCTGAGCGTTCTTAAATACCTTTTGGCTTTCGAGGTAAAGGTTGGCAAATACTACCGTAGCACTCTCGGTCAAAGGATTACGCTCTTCCCAAGGTTTCAACTTCACGATGAACGAACCGTAAGAAGCACCCTGACCACCCACGAATGAGTAACCCGAAATCATCGTAGAACTCTGTACGAGGGGAGAACTCTGTACCAAGTTGTTTACTTGTGTCAAAACTTCTTCCGTCTTGTCTTGTGAGGTACCGGGAGGCATTGCTACGGCACCCATGATAGAACCCGTGTCTTCAGAGGGCACCATACCCGTAGGAGTCAAGTTCATGGCCGTAACGAGTCCTACTAAACTCATTACTACGATAACGATAGAAAGCACGGGGCGCTTCACGAAAAATACAACACCATTCTTATAGCGTTGAATCATGTTGTCGAAGCTATGGTTGAAGTGTTCGTGGAATCCCTTATCCGTGAGTCGCTTCATACCCCAAATAGCAATGAGCGTGAAGGGGATTGCAATCAACCAACCCGAAGTGAAACCTCCGAAAATCATGCCCAATACGGCAACGATAACCAAAGTATAAGTCAAGAAAGAATTGTGGCGCTTCATCACGCGATCGTAACGACCCGCCATTTCATCCTTAGCCGCTTGGAAGGCAATGCCCATCTTTTCCGATGTAGAGCGTTCGTGACCTTCTTCATCATGACTCTTCAACATAATGGCACAAAGGGCAGGAGAGAGGGTCAAGGCGTTGAGGGCGGAGAAACCAATGGCTATGGCCATCGTGATACCAAATTGGCGGTAGAAGATACCCGCCGTACCACCCATGAAGCTTACGGGGATAAACACGGCCATCATCACCAAGGTGATAGAAACGATAGCGCCACCCAATTCGCTCATCGCGTCGATTGAGGCCTTGCGAGAAGAACTATAACCGAGGTCTAACTTCGCGTGCACCCCTTCAACCACCACGATGGCGTCGTCTACTACGATGGCGATAGCAAGTACCAGTGCCGAGAGCGTCAATAAGTTGATAGAGAAACCGATGGCATTGATAGCAAAGAACGTACCAATGAGCGCCACGGGAATTGCAATAGCGGGAATAATCGTAGAGCGGAAGTCTTGAAGGAAGATGTACACCACGAGGAACACCAACACGAAGGCTTCAATCAACGTCTTTACTACTTCGTGGATAGAAGCGAAGAGGAAGTCGTTAGCGTTTTGAGAAATGATGAACTCAAGACCAGGAGGCAATGACTTACCTGTTTCTTCAAGCAACTTTTCGATGTCTTGGATAATCTGAGTAGCGTTTGAACCGGCGGTTTGGAAGATGATTGAGGTTACGGCATTATGACCGTTTACCTTACCCATAAAGCCGTAAGTCATACGTCCTAATTCCACACGTGCAACGTCGCCTAAGCGGATAACATTACCGTCTTCGGTAGAGCGGAGCACAATGTTTTCAAATTGCTCAGCCTCGGTGAGGCGACCACGATAGCGCAAGGTATATTGATACGTGTTATTGTTACGCTCACCAATCGTACCAGGTGCGGCTTCGATATTCTGATCGGCAAGGATGCCCGAGATGTCCGTAGGCACGAAACCATATTCCGCCATCTTGTCGGGGTCGAGCCAAATACGCATAGAGTAGTCGGCACCCATAACCATGGCGTCACCCACACCCTGCACACGTTGCACCTGGGGGAGCACGTTGATCTTAGCGTAGTTTTCAAGGAAAGCGAAGTCATACTTATCGGCAACGTCTACCAACGAGAATACAAGGAGCATAGAGCTCTGTTGCTTCTGAGTAGTGATACCTACCTTCGTCACTTCGGCGGGCAAGAAACCCTGTGCCTTTGATACGCGGTTTTGCACGTTTACGGCGGCCATGTCGGGGTCTGTGCCCTGCTTAAATGTCACGGTAATTGTGGCTGAACCCGTATTGGTAGCACTTGATGACATGTAGTCCATGTTTTCTACCCCGTTGATTTGCTCTTCGAGCGGAATAATTACGGAGTTCAATACTGTTTGCGCATTCGCACCCTGATAAGTGGTACGCACGCTAATAGTGGGCGGTGCAATATCAGGATATTGCGTAATCGGGAGTGAAATCAAACCGATTACCCCGAGAATCACGATCACGATAGAAATAACCGTGGAGAGTACCGGGCGATTTATAAAAGAATCAAGTCTCATTTGTAGTTTAGATATTTAGTAGACGGGTAAACGAGGGACGAGTAGACGGGTAAACGAGGTACGAGTAGACGAGAAAAGCACAGAGATAAACGGTTGTACACCGCACGGTAACTTTACTCTTTACTCTTTTATCTTTACTCTTTACTCTTTTATCTTTACCCTTTTATCTTTCATCTTTACTCTTGTCCAGGAAGTTTCTTTTCGGCCATGTGTTGTTGTGACTTCTCTTCAATAGCCTTACGCTCTTCGGCGGTAATGGGAGTAATCTCCATGCCGTCCTTAAGGCGTGTCACACCTTCAACTACAATGCGGTCGCCAAGTTTCACACCTTCGGTTACGATATAGTTTTGACCATCGTTTTGTGAGAGCACCTTGATTTCGGTGTACTTCACCTTGTTGTCTTCACCAAGCGTGTACACAAACTTCTTTTCTTGTACACTAATTACGGCAATCTGGGGCACCATTACGGCCGCTTCTTCGCGTGTGGGCACTTCGATAATACCCGTACCACCGCTACGCAACAAGCGTTCAGGATTCTTGAAGTCGGCACGCACCTGAAGTGAACCCGTATTGGCGTCAATTACGCCACTAATAGCCGCAACCTTACCCGTTTCGCTATACGTCTTACCGTTTGACATGCGGAGCGCTACTTCGGGGAATGACGCCAATGCCGCCTTCTGACCGCCCAAGTTGAGCACCTGCTTTTCGGCCATTGAGAAATATACATACATTTCGCGCAAGTCAGAAACAACCGTAAGGGGCTTGGGGAGTGAGGGCGAAGCAAGAGTACCCTGGCGGAAGTTAATCTGACCTACCACACCGTCGGTGGGACTTGTAATGGTGCAGAACTCTAATTGGTCTTTAGCGTTTGTTAATTGTGCCTTAGCCGAGGCTAATTGTGCTTCGAGCGTTGCCAACTGGTTTTTAGCGGCGCGCAAGTCAAAATCTGAGATGATGCCCTTAGCGTGAAGCATTTCCTTGTTTTCCACGTTGAGGCGTTGCGTTTCAACGCTTGCTTCGGCCATCTTTACACCAGCCTCCGCCGCTTCGGTTGCCGCCTTATAGAGCGTGGGGTCGATAAGGAAGAGTGCCTGCCCCGCCTTAACCTCTTGACCTTCGTTTACACATACCTTCATGATGTGGCCGCTTACCTTTGCTACGACGTTCACATCCTGACGTGAGCGAATTGTTGCGGGGTAACTCGTAGTAATCTCCGCCTGCTGAGCTGTCAAGGTTTCTACAACATGCTTGTTGTCTCCCGTAGGCATGCCCTGCTTCTTACCGCATGACGCAAGCGTCAGGCCTGTGAGGGCAAAAATCGCAAATTTGATTTTCATTGTGATAATTTAAAAAGCTAAAAGTTATTGATTATATTTTGTTTTCCTTTTACGAAAAGTCTTTGCTCAGGCGAAACCTATAAGTGAGTAGGGCGCAATACGCTCAGACTCTGCAAAGTTACAAACTAAATGCCTACTATTACTACTCATGTTTTGGTTAAAACTACGGCATTACTTGTATTTTTAACAAAATATAAGAAAGTTGCACCCCTTTGCCGTAAAAATGCTGAGTGCGGGTGGCAAAATAAGCGGGATAATTGGGGAGGGGGGAGTCATTGGTTGCCGGCTTAAAATTCATGCCATGATTACTCGGGGAGGAATGGGGAGCAGGGGTGACGCACTATTGGGAAAATCGCTATTGCATTACATAGATTTAAGTTTTTAGAGGTGTGGGAAGGAGCATCGGGGGTGGGAACTTTGCGCTGGTGGAGAGGGGAACTTTTGTACGCTTCTATCAAAACTCTTGTTTCTACTTGCAAAGATACAACATGCCAAGCGCATCGTGAGAATTAGTGGGAATTAGTGAGAATTA
>JAGBYW010000070.1 GCA_017628555.1 Bacteroidaceae bacterium
AAATAAGGAAGAATTACAGGTGCAAATAACTGTTGATGTTGATGATGATGACGATGTTGTTGTTGTTGATGATGCACAACTCATTTCAGCAAACGAGTCTACACTTGAAGAAGAAGTTTCAACCACAGATGATGAAGAAGAAACGAAAGTGTACGAGGTCATCGGCACAAAGTTCACACATATTGACAAGGACTTTGTAATTATTGAGGATTTACCTGAATATGAAGTGAGTGAACCAATAAACAACGATGAAGTACTTATTGATGAGGAAGAAGATGACGAAGATGAATCGCTTACTGAAACTTCTCCTATATCAGTACAATCACCCTCTATTCCTGAATCCATTCAACTTGAGGGGGGAGGAGTACTTGAACTCACCAAGGAGGGATATGGTTTTTTACGCTCTGCTGACTACAACTATCTCACATCTCCCGATGACATATATGTCTCCCCGATGCAACTTCGCCAGTATGGGTTAAAACCAGGCGATGTTGTAATGGGTAAAATTCGTGTACCTCGTGAAGACGACAAATTTTTCGTGCTTACAAGTGTTGACACCATCAATGGCAAATCTCCCCTTGAAGTGCGCAACCGAGTAGCGTTTGAGCATCTCACGCCCTTATTCCCTGATGAAAAATTCAATCTCTGTCGAGGTACAAAAGATAGTCTTTCACGTCGTGTCGTTGATATCTTTGCGCCCATTGGTAAGGGACAACGTGCACTCATTGTAGCACAACCTAAAACCGGTAAAACTATGCTGATGAAAGAAATAGCCAATGCTATTTCTGAAAATCACCCAGACACCTACCTTATGATGCTGCTCATTGATGAACGCCCCGAAGAAGTGACAGATATGAAGCGCACGGTAAATGCAGAAGTCATCGCCTCTACATTCGACGCTCCAGCTTCCAACCATGTCAAAATTGCTGGTATCGTGCTTGAAAAGGCAAAACGTATGGTAGAATGTGGGCATGACGTAGTTATCTTCCTCGACTCTATTACACGCCTTGCTCGTGCTTATAACACTGAAGCACCTGCTTCGGGAAAGATTCTCTCTGGTGGTGTTGATGCAAACTCTCTGCAACGCCCCAAACGTTTCTTTGGTGCTGCACGAAACATTGAGGGTGGCGGTTCGCTTACAATTATAGCTACAGCACTTATCGACACAGGTTCTCGCATGGACGAAGTTATCTTTGAAGAATTTAAAGGTACTGGCAACATGGAACTCCAACTTGACCGACAACTTGCCAATAAACGAATTTTCCCTGCTGTCAATGTTATGGCGTCAAGCACCCGCCGAGACGACCTACTCCTCGCTCCTACCACTTCCAACCGTATGTGGGTCTTCCGCAACTATCTTTCACAACTTAACACGGTTGAAGCCATGCAAGAAGTTATTAAGCAGATGGACAACACACTTAATAATGAGGAGATGCTCTTGACAATGGGCAGCTAAATTTATTAGCAACCATACAAACAAGTTAAGATTAGACAAAACTGGTTGATTTTAATTATCGCACTTTTTATCTAAGATCTCAACTAACACACTGACAACAAAATATGAAAAAAATTGAATTACTGGCACCCGCCAAGAATCTTCAAGTCGGAATCGAGGCCATCAAACACGGCGCTGATGCCGTTTATATTGGTGGACCCAATTTCGGAGCACGCGCATCTGCTGGTAATTCTGTAAACGAAATTGCCCAGCTATGCAGTTTCGCGCATCTCTATGGCGCCAGAGTGTATGTCACACTTAACACCATCCTTTACGATAACGAACTTGAAGAAGCGAGAAACCTAATTTATCAACTCTATGAGGCACAGGTTGATGCTCTTATCGTACAAGACCTTGCCATCTGCTCCATGCAGATTCCCCCCATAGAGATTCATGCTTCTACCCAACTTGACATTACCACTCCTGAGAAAGCGCAACTGCTTGAGCACGCTGGATTTAAACAAATCGTATTGGCACGTGAACTTTCGTTGCAACAAATAAAAGACATTAAATCAGCTACTTCTGTACCCCTCGAAGCCTTTGTACATGGTGCGCTTTGTGTAAGTTATAGTGGTAGATGTTATGCCTCTGAATATTGCTTTTCTCGCTCTGCCAATCGCGGACAATGTGCACAATTCTGTCGCCTCCCGTTTACCCTCAAAGATGCCAACGGACACATCATTCGTAAAGACAAACACTTGCTTTCACTTCGCGATATGAACCGCTCCATGTCACTTGAGGAAATGATTGACGCTGGCATCACCTCATTTAAAATTGAAGGTCGATTAAAGGATTGCTCCTATGTAAAGAATGTTACAGCTTATTACAGCACACTCCTCAACCAAATCATTCAGCGCAGAAACGACGAATTGCAAAGAAGTTCAAGTGGGAAAGTGCAACTGCAATTCACGCCGCAACTCGACAAGAGCTTTAACCGCGGATTTACAGAGTATTTTCTTCACGGCAAGCGCAGGAATGAAGCAAACTTTGACACCCCAAAATCCATAGGTGAACACATTGGTAAAATTACAAGAATAACTGGTAATCGTATTGAAGTAATTTTAGAGTCAGGCATAACTATAAATGCTGGAGACGGACTTTGTTTCTGCGACTATCAGGGTACACTTCAAGGTTTCCGCGCCAACACCGTTACTCACACGGATAAGAAAAATAAATTCATTGTCACCTATTTTGGAAAACAGGCATTTACTTTCTCCCCCAATCACACACTTGAGCTCTTTAGAAATTTCGACACTTCTTTCGAGAAACTCCTTGAGAAAGAAACAGCCACACGTAAGTTACTACTACACATAACGCTAAAAGAATCTGCTGATGGATTCGTACTTTCAGGGAGAGATGAACTTGACAGAACAACGTCTGTAACAATTTATTGCGAACATCAACCCTCTAAAACGCCCCAGCGAGAAAACATCCTTCGCCAATTATTAAAGGTTGGAGATACACCTTATCAAATTGCTGACATAGACATCCATTTCACTGCCGATTGGTTCATCCCTTCATCTGCACTCACTAATGCGAGAAGAAGTTTGATTCATCAGTTAGAAGCGTGTCGTCTCACCCAAGAAGCAACCTCTTCTCTCCCTACTCCGCGCCCGCTTGATACAGATGCTATACAATCAAAAATACATTTTGATTACCGCGCTAATATCGCAAACAAAAAGGCACATGCTTTCTACACCACCCTCGGTTTCTCTCCCCAGCAACCCGCCTTTGAGGTTGCACCTCCTAAGGGCAGAAAGGCAATTATGTTTTGCAAGCACTGTATTCGCTACGAACTCGGAATGTGTAAGAAGTTGAACAAACAATCCTCCCCTTACACCGAACCCTTCACGCTCCATAGTGCTGATGGTAGAAAGTTCGAACTATCCTTTAATTGTAAAGATTGCGAGATGACCGTTTGGACAACTGAGTGAGGGGTGCTGAAAAAGACGTTGATTTTAGACATAAGAACATAAGAACATAAGAACATAATTTTCCATGCGGTGATTATTTATCCGGATGGCAAATTATGTTCTTATGTTCTTCTGTCTCCCCCTATAATAGAAGCGCCCCCTAAAAAAAATAGCAATGATATATTTGTTGTCCACGATAAAATATTATAGTTATGTGCTCCACCAATTTATTTATTTTTTTTAGCCACTAATGAACACAAATTTTCACTAACCAAAGGTCGCGCAAGTCAAATTCCATTCGGATTGTATTTGCCCCGCATGGCATTAGTGCCCATTGGTGCAATTCGTGGCTGAAAAAAATAATCGTTAGTGGTTTCCCAAAATATTGTTTGTGGACAACTTCTATATTACTGCCAAAAAAATCTCCCTCCCCATTTGCAAATAAATAATAAATTCTCTATCTTTGCGAGGAATTGAAATTATTGTAATCTGTAAATGGCAAAATCTAATGCGCTTTCTTCTCTGATGTGTGCGTTGCTTGGTGAGCAACGTGCTGATATTTTGTGCGTTGGCACTGCCGCTTACCCCCCCCCAATTTCTTAATATTCAATTAGTTACAAACTCATACGGTAAACGTATGGGAAACTTAACGTCTGCGTTAATAGCGCGGACTGCTTTGTCGTATCCCTACCTCAAGGAAAATTCATTTATTCAATAACCTAAACACAAATTACAAATTATGAAAGCAAAGATTTTTGCCCTCGTAGCAGCATTCTTTATGCTTATGGGCGGTAGCGCTTGGGCGCAAGCAGACGTGAAAGGCGATGTCAATAAAGACGGTGTAGTAAACGAACAAGACATTGCTGCTATTCTCGCCATTATGGCAAAAAATAATGGGGTGGCAGAAAAGACTAAGTATTATTGGTATGTTGGTAAAACAAAACCAACAACATCAACAAATCCGGAATCTGAAATAGCAACAGCAGATAATACAATGGGATGGCATTTAATTGGCACATCATTTAATGCAGACAATTATAATTCAGGAAATATGTTACATAAAGGAGGTTCAGGTACAATCAATATAGATCCTGATTACAATGATGTTGAATACTATATTGCATTACCAGTTGGAATTGGAATTTATAATGGTTTTGGAAATGATATTACAGCAAATTATACATTAGTTAGTTCATCAATAACAATTGCTGGTGCACAGTATAATGTATATTCTGATTTAAATTCAGAATTTGGTTTCCATATATATTAACCAATTTATAATATTGTAACATATGATATTTATGAAGTTGCTGGTGCAAGTCGTAAATTTGAAGCATTGATAATATATTAATTAACTAAATAAATCCATTAAAAAATATGGCAAAAAGATTGTGGCAGAAATTGCCATGCTCACTTTAGTCTAAACATTAAACGTAAATACACACAATGAAAAAGAAAATTTTATCACTGCTCGCAGCATTCTTTATGCTGTTCGGCACAAGCGCAATGGCGCAAGTGGATAGTACACTCGAAGGCGAC
>JAGBYW010000071.1 GCA_017628555.1 Bacteroidaceae bacterium
AAGTAAATGCTGGGGGCGCCGATTTCGCGCTCAGTGGCGTGTCCCTTTTTACGTCCCGTCTGTCTTTTCTTTCGTCTCGGCGAGTGTTGGTTGTTAAGAGTGTGCGCTCTACTAAAACTTTTCGCGTCGCCTGTGGATAACTTCCAAAAAAATGGCGTAACTTTGCAGGACGTATGCTTAAAAAGATTGTCATCCTGCTCTCGTTTTGCCTCACGCTTGTTGTGGCACTTCCCTTCTCGGCTCTTGCTGAGAAGCAGTTTACCTTGGTTATTGATCCTGGCCATGGCGGTAAGGATGCCGGCGCCGTGGGTAAGAAGGCGAAGGAGAAGACAATTAACCTCAACGTGGCGCTGGCCTTTGGCAAGTTGGTCAAGGAGAAGTGCCCCGAGGTCAAGGTGATTTATACGCGCACCACGGATAAATTTGTGGCGCTCAAGGAGCGTGCGGCGATAGCCAATCGTAATAACGCCGACCTCTTTATATCAATCCACACCAACGCAGTGCCGCGTGGCAAGAAGGTGTATGGTACGGAAACTTTCACCCTGGGTACTGCCCGTGCGGAGGAAAACCTTGAGGTGGCGAAGCGTGAAAACTCCGTAATTACTTACGAAGAAGACTATGCCGAAACCTATGCCGGCTTCGACCCTAACAGTCCTGAGAGTTACATCATCTTTGAGTTTATGCAGGACCGTTATATGGAGCAAAGCGTAGACCTTGCGCGTTGCATCCAAGAGCAATACACCTCTTACGCAGGTCGTCAAAACAAGGGCGTAAAGCAGGCGGGCTTCCTCGTGCTTCGTGAGACGTCGATGCCCTCTGTGCTCACAGAGTTGGGCTTTATTTCTACGCCAGCCGAAGAAAATTATTTGAACTCCGAACGCGGTCAGCGCCAGTTGGCACAGAGTCTTTACAATGGCTTTGCCACATATTATAAAAAGGTGACCAAACACCTCGGCACGAAGGTGGCGATTGCGGAAAAAACAGAGGTGGACAACACTCCCGCGGTTGATCTTCAACCCGCCCAGGCTCCTGTGCAGGAAGCAACACCTCCCGCCGAAAGTGTTGCCCCCAAAAAGCAGGTTGCAACAAATGCAAAGCCCGTCTATAAAGTTCAGATTTTTACCAGCCCTACGAAGGTCAAGTCTTCCGACAAGCGCTTGAAGAATGTGAAGAAGGCAGACTTTTATAAGGACGGCAAAACGTATAAATACACGAGTGGTAGTTCTACCAACTATAACGAAATCAACAACCTCCGCCGCCAACTCTCCAAGCGCTTTAAGGGTTGCTTCGTAGTGGCGTTCTTAAACGGCGAGCGCATAGATTTGAATGAGGCGCGCAGGTTGAGCAAGTAAAAGGTCAGGTTGTAAGGTTCAAAGGTCACTCCGCCTTGAAAATTTGGTAGATACAACTACCAAGAACGCTCAAGCACTCCCCTCCTCAAGACCTTAAAACCTCATAACCTTCAATAAAAACATTATGAGAAAAGAAGTAAAAATTGGCATCACCGCCATCGTGGCGTTAGTGTTATTCTATGTGGGGCTAAACTTCCTGAAAGGCATCAATGTCTTTACCTCCACCAATACTTACTATGTGAAGTTTGAAAACGCAGGAGGTCTTACCCCCTCTTCGGCAGTCCTTGCCAACGGTTATGCCGTAGGTATCGTGCGCGATATGCGTTACGACTATACAGATAATAATGCCGTAGTGGTTTCTATAGAGTTAGACAAGGCCATGCGTGTGCCCGAGGGAACTACAGCTGAGCTCGAGAGTTCGCTGATGGGTAGCATCACGCTTCACCTTATCCCCGGTAAGAATCCTGTAAAGTTCCTCTCCATTGGCGATACCATTCAGGGCGGTATGCACTTCGGAGCCATGGAGCGCGCGGCAGAAATGTTGCCTGCGGTAGAGCAAATGCTTCCCAAGGTAGACTCCATTATGGGAAACCTGAACCGCATTACGGGAGACTCAGCTATGTTGGCGCTGGTGAAAAACCTTGCGGTGATTTCTGAAAACCTGGCGCGCACGACAACACACATCGACCACCTTATGGGGGAAGAAATTCCTACGCTTGTGTGTAACATGAACACCTTGACGGGAAACTTGAACAAGATTTCGGCAGACATTGCCAGCGGAAACTTAGATTCAACCATGACTGCCCTACAGGCAACCATGCAGAATGCTGATACGCTCACACAACGCTTAAATGCGCTCACGTATTCGCTCAACTCAAGCATGACATCAACGGATAATAGCCTCGGTCTCTTGTTGAATGACCGCTCGCTCTATGATGGCATCAACCACACTATCGGAAGTGCCGACTCCCTGCTTATTGATATGAAAAATCGTCCAGGGCGCTACATCCACTTCTCTGTTTTTGGCAAGAAGCAGAAGTAAATTTCCTAAAATGAGAAAGGAAAAATGAGAAAGGAGAAATAGGCTTGCGCGCTATTCTCTAAAAGTATTCCTCCAGAGGTTTCTCCTCACTCCTTTCTCACCCTCCATTTCAAAGCATGCACACACAACATCCCCAGTGGAACAAATGCGTGGAGCGACTCAAGCAGTTGCTGCCCGCAGACGACTTTGCCAAAACCATAGGTCAGCTTACCTTTGTCGGATTTGCCGATGGTAAGTTGCGCATTGGTGTACCCTCACGCGAAGTAGCGGAGGCGATTGACAAAAGTCAGCATGCTTCAACAATAGGTGCTACCTTGGCAGAAGTCTTTGGCAATGGGGTGCGCATTGCGTATACATTGGTGCAACCCCGTCAGGCGCAGACTATCCCTCCCGCCGAAGCGGCGCAACTAAATACCATTCGGCAACGCAAACTTCCCCCGCTCGACCCACAACTCAATAAGCATTATACGTTTGAAAACTTTGTGAGCGGCGCAAGCAATAAGTTGGCGCTCTCCGTTGCCCGTTCGATTGCGGATAAACCTCACGGCAACACCTTCAACCCCTTCTTTATTTACGGACCTTCTGGGGTAGGGAAGACGCACTTAGCAAACGCCATTGGCGTAAGTGTTTTGGAGCGCAATCCCGAAATGCGCGTGCTCTTTGTGTCGGCACATGTTTTTAAGACGCAGTACACTGAGTCGGTGGTGAAGAATAATTTTAACAACTTCATCAACTTCTACCAGTCTATCGACGTACTTATTATTGACGACGTGCAGGAAGTTTCTACGGCAAAGACCCAGCAGGCGTTCTTCCACATCTTTAATCACTTGCAACAGAGCAGTCGTCAGATTATTATGACGTGTGACCGCCCGCCTGTGAAACTTGAGGGTATGGAAGACCGTATGCTTACGCGCTTTAAGTGGGGTATGGTGGCAGAAATGGAAATGCCCGACGCCACCTTGCGTCGTGATATTGTCAAGGCAAAACTTAAGCGCAACGGCATCCGCACGGGATTCTCGCAAGAGGTGATTTCTTACATCTCGGAGAATGTTGTGAGCAGCGTTCGCGAAATTGAGGGCGTCATCAATGCTATTATGGCATACTCTATTGTGGATAGTCATGAGATAGACTTGGAATTGGTGAAGCGCATCGTGGCGCGTATGGTCAATTTGGAGAAGCGTGAGATTTCTATGGAGAATGTGCTCCAAACTATTACTGAGCAGTTTGGCACAACCCAAAAGGAACTCTTCTCGAAGAGTCGTAAGCAGTCGCTCGTGCGTTGCCGTCAGTTGGCCATGTATCTTACGCACAAATATACCAACATGGCGTATGCCGAAATCGGTCGCCGCTTCGGCGGGCGTGACCATACTACGGTCATTCACGCTTGCACGCAAATCTCTACCCGCATCAGTTCGGATAGCGACTATCGCCATCAGGTGGAAGAGGTTGAAAGTATGTTGAAGAAGTAAGACTTATTTATGTAGATAACAATCGCCCGTAGTGTTTCAAGACGCTACGGGTGATTGTCGTATCTGTAAAGCGAGTGAGTGTTGAGACGCAATTTTTTATGCTACGGGAATTGGTCGTGTCTCTAAAACTTCTTAATTTAGCAGTCACTATAAAAATAATAAATCCTTTTACTATGTGTGCTACTCAATCAAACTTGCAAGCCGAATTAAAGAAATCTCCAATGTTTAACCTTTCGCTCTCCTCTAAAGAGTTGTTTCACTCAAATATGTTGGCGTGGATAGCAGAGGATGCAGATACGGAGGAACTCTTTGTAGAAATCCTTAAGTTGTTTGGGGTTGAAGAAGCTAAAGCATTTGCAGAGAATATTCGTAATGGTGAGTATATGGTATTGCGCGAATATAAGAACTTCGACCTTTGTATTTGCGAGAAGATTAAAACAGACGATACAGAAGAGGGATATAAAGAAGGGCGAATATTACTTGTTTTGGAAAACAAGTTTAAGAGTATTCCCTATAAGGCGCAGTTGTTGAAATATCAGGGTGAGG
>JAGBYW010000072.1 GCA_017628555.1 Bacteroidaceae bacterium
AAAACTAATTCTCACTAATTCTCACAACGCCGTGGGGATGTTGTATCTTTGCATTGTGAAAATAAGAACACGGATAACAGAGTACAGAATACAACTAACCAGCGCGCAACACAACTCATTTACGCTCTTTATCACGCCTACCTGTAAGCTAAAAACTATGGAATTATAGAGCAGTTTACCACAATCTCACACAAAGAAAGCACCTAACTCTAACTATTAGGGGGATAGAAAGAATTAAGTGCCGAATGACAAAAACGATGTCAGAATTAGAATGCCCCGAGGACTCTGAGAACTCTGAGAACTCTGAAAACTCCGAGAACTCTGAAAACTCCGAGAACTCCGAGAACTCCGAGGACTCTGAGAACTCCGAGGACTCCGAAATCTCCCCCTACTCACACCTCCACCAATTTCCCATCCTTAAGCAAAGCATTCCAAAGATTCGCGCGAAATTCGGGATTTTGCGCCTCTAATTGCTCAAAGAGCAGGGCTATTTCCGTGCGCTTCGACGCCCTTTCGTGGGGGCACAATTTTACCAAGGGTTGGTACTCGGCAACGCTTGCCCATTCCCTGAGCAGGGTTTCTTTCACCTTACAGAGAGGGCGTATTATGGTGAGGGGCATCTTCTGCATCCGGAGGAGGCAGGGCATGGTGGAGAAAGTGCCGGCATACGAGAGGTTCATGAGCGCCGTGTGGAGGATGTCGTCTTGATGGTGCCCGAGGGCGATCTTGTTGCACCCCAACTCCTGCGCCACCTCAAAGAGCGCCTTTCGGCGGTTCCACGAGCAGAGGAAACAGGGTGTGCGCTTCTCATTACGGTCAGCCTCAAAACTCACGAGGCGCTCGTGATAGGTGATGCCGTTGCGCGCGCATTGCTCGCGAAGGTAGTTCGCGTCCGTCCGATAATCTACGCCCACCATTCTCACATGAAGGGCATGAAGGGTAAATCCGTTATTGCTTCGGCGCAATAGGTCGCCCATGAGGTCGAGCAAGGCGAGGGAGTCCTTTCCGCCCGACAAGCCGATGAGGATAACATCAGAGGGAGTTATGAGCTGAAACTCCTTAACCCCCTCTCTAAAAGCGCGTAATAATTTGCTACGTAATTGTTTGGACATACCTCCTCCCCTTACTTCATAAACACGAAATAAACGGCGGCCACCAAGCAGGCGAAGGCGGCAATGTGGTTCCAATGGAAGGTTTCGCCCTTAAACAACATCGTGACCACAACGGTAAAGACGAGCAACGAAACGACTTCTTGAATCACCTTCAACTGAATGAGCGTAAAGGGACCTCCATTATCTATGAAACCGATGCGATTGGCGGGCACCTGGCACACGTATTCAAAGAAGGCTATTCCCCAAGAGAAGGCGATAATGGCAATCAAGGGCCAGTTTTTACTAATGCCCGTTTCGCTCAACTTCAAATGGCCGTACCACGCAAAGGTCATAAATATATTGCTCAATACGAGCAAAAGGACGGAATAAATACCTGACATAATTAAAATGAGAAAGGAGAAATGAGAAAGGAGAAATAGATGGCGCTATTGAAAGGAGAAAGGAGAAATGGTTAGCGCGAGATGTCCCGCACGGTCTTTCTCCTTTAATCCCGCTTTGCGGTCTTTTCCTCCTTCGCACCTCGGCAATTCAAGCAAGCTTGATTGCGCTCGGTTTGGCGTCGGTTCTCATTTCTCATTTCAATTAGAAAGTTTCTTGTCCATTTCTTCGGCCGCACGCTTACCGTCGCCCATAGCGAGGATTACGGTTGCCCCACCACGAACGATGTCGCCACCGGCATAGAGCATGGGGATGGATGATTGCATATCATCGCCTACGACGATAACGCCCTTACGACCCGTTTCAAGTCCCTCAACGGAAGCAGGAACAATGGGGTTGGGTGATACGCCGATGGCTACAACTACGAGGTCTACGTCCAGCGTTTCGATACCACCCTCTACGGGTACGGGAGAGCGACGACCGGAAGCATCGGGTTCGCCAAGCTCCATGCGTTGCAATACGACTTGCTTCACGGCGCCCTGCTCATCGGCAACGTACTCAATGGGGTTGTGAAGCGTGAGGAACTCTACACCCTCTTGCTTCGCGTGGTGCACTTCTTCAAGGCGGGCGGGCATTTCTTCTTCCGAACGGCGGTAGATAATCATCGCGCGCTCAGCACCCAGGCGAAGGGCGGTGCGCACGGAGTCCATTGCCGTGTTACCACCTCCCACAACGGCCACGCGCTTACCAAAGAGAATGGGCGTATCGGCCTTCTTGTTGGAAGCATCCATGAGGTTCACGCGGGTGAGGTATTCGTTACTTGACATCACGCCCGTGCTATTTTCACCCTTAATGCCCATGAAGTTAGGAAGACCAGCACCAGAAGCTACGAAGATACCTTCATAACCTTCCTCCTGGAGTTCGGCAATGGAAATGGTCTTACCCACCACGCAATCCTTCACGAACTTCACACCGCTCTTTTCGAGGTTCTTGATTTCAAACTCCACGATAGCGTTGGGAAGGCGGAATTCGGGAATACCGTATTTCAACACACCCCCAATTTCGTGGAGCGCTTCAAACACCGTCACGTCATAACCGCGCGCAATCATGCTACCCGCGAAGGAAAGTCCGGCAGGACCCGAACCCACGACGGCAATCTTCTTGCCCTTCTTCTCGGTGGGCATGATGGGTTGTGCCAATTTGTGCTCGCGCTCATAGTCGGCGGCAAAGCGTTCGAGATAACCAATCGCTACGGGCTTACCACCGGTCTTCACGTGGATACACTTGCTTTCACATTGCTTTTCCTGGGGGCATACACGTCCGCATACGGCGGGAAGGGCGCTCGTCTTCTTAATCACACGTGCGGCACCGGCAAAGTCGCCCACCTCAATGTGCTTAACGAACGTGGGGATATTGATGCTTACGGGACATCCCTCTACACAACCAGGATTCGGACAATCAAGGCAACGCTTTGCTTCTTGTTGCGCCTGAGCGATGCTCAACCCTTGGTTTACCTCTTCCTTCAACTGGCGTGCACGGTATTCGGGATCAAGTTCGGGCATCACGCAACGCTCAATCTGCATGCGCTCCTTGGGCTTCATTTGCTGGCGGAGCTCAGTGCGCCAAGCGTCATTTCTACCCTCTACGTCGGCATAAACTTCTTGGCAATCCACACCTTCGGGACAACCGCAATCTTGCTTCTTTTCAGCCTTGCAATCGTCTTCTTCGGTAGGTGCCACGGGTTGCATCGCCTCGATTTCTTCACGCTTAAAGGCCGCCATGCGCTTGAGCATTTCGTCGAAGTCTACTTGATGGCCGTCAAACTCAGGACCATCCACGCACACGAACTTCGTCTTGCCGCCTACCGTAATACGGCAAGCGCCACACATACCTGTGCCGTCTACCATAATCGTGTTGAGCGATACGTCGGTAGGAATTTCATACTTCTTCGTGAGCAAGCACACGAACTTCATCATGATAGCAGGACCAATGGCGAAACACTTGTCCACCTGCTCGCGCTGGATAACGCTTTCGATACCTTGGGTGACCAAACCCTGTTGGCCATACGAACCGTCATCCGTCATAATGATCACCTCATCACTATGCTTGCGCACTTCCTCTTCGAGAATGATGAGTTCCTTAGAGCGACCCGCGAGCACGGAAATCACACGGTTGCCCGCCTTCTTCAAAGCAACAATGATGGGCAACATGGGCGCAACACCTACTCCACCTCCGGCGCACACTACGGTGCCGAAATTCTCAATATGAGTAGCCTTGCCAAGAGGACCAACAACATCAAGGATGTCGTCACCTACATTCATCTTGCAAAGTTCCGTAGACGTCTTACCTACGGTTTGCACCACGAGAGTAATTGTGCCCTTAACGGGATCAGAATCGGCTATAGTCAAAGGGATACGTTCCCCCTTTTCACTCAAACGAATAATCACGAAATGACCAGCTCGACGAGAGCGAGCTATCAACGGAGCTTCAACTTCAAGTTTGAAAACTTTTTCGGAAAATTGCTCCTTGTTTACAATCTTACTCATATTTAATCAATGTGTTATTTCAATTTGTATAGTCAAAAATATTTCACGCAAAAATACATTATTATTCCGAACCAACAAACCTGCAAAATAGAAAAGTAAAAAAATGTTGATGAAAGCCCGTTTTTTGTAGACATTTGTTAAATTTATTGGGCAAAAACATAAATAATGTTTATTAAACGAGAATTTTTGCTTGAAAACTTTTTCACCTAATAAAAGTTTTATTTCTTTGCGCTATAAACTCCTAACGGTCAGTATAAATCTAAAAACTCAAGCCTATGAAACGTACACTTTTAACACTCACTATGAGTGTCATATTCGTAAGCAACTTGATTGCCTTACCGCTCTCAGAAGCACGTCGTGAAGCATGGTTCTTGACCGATAAAATGGCGTACGAATTGAATTTATCAAATCAACAATATGCCCATGTTTATCAAGTAAACCTTGAGTACTTTCTCCATGTAAACTCACCCGGAGATAGTCGCGGACGCTATTGGGATTATCGTAACGAAGATTTATATTACATCCTTCAAGATTGGCAATATACACTTTATAAAGTAGCCACTTATTTCTACACACCCATAAGATGGATACGCTCAACGTGCCACCATGCCATCTATGACCACTATCGAAAAAATCACCATTACTTCGCTAAACCCACGTGTTACAACACCTATAGAGGTGGTGAATGGCATCATAGAAAGACTAACGCACCAAGTCCTTACAAACACAAAAATTTTAGAACAGGCGTCGGAATGAGAGACACCTACCACAAGGGCAACGTAATCGAACATAAATCTCCAACTAATCCTCGCCCCAAAACTTCAAAACCGGACGGAAGAAAGGAGAACAAAAGCAATGTTGCGAAGAACCCCAACAAGCGTCCAAGCACCATCAGACCTGCTTCTACCCCAAAACAACCCCGACAAACTACGTCTCACTCACGCTCCACTAAAACAAACACACCGACTAAAGAGCGAGAAAGCAGAACATTCGGAAGATAAACTCACCACGCGACACAAGCACATCATGTGTAATCTTTCACGAACGATAACGCCATATTGCTTAGATTATCAAACATTTAGAGGCAACCCTTCACGGATTGCCTCTTTTTTACGCGCTTCAATTCACCACTAATTTATTCGTATACCCAAAAACAAATTCACTCACACATTTATACATAAAACTAAGTACCGATTATTTTAAAATAAGTGCCAATTATTTTGAAATAAGTCGGACTTAATTTTAAGCAAACCACCAATCAGAAATCACTCCACCCATGATGAGCGCATTGACTTCTTATTTTATATTCACCCAACCAATAGATTTCATTGATTAAAATCAAATGCTATCTCAACACCAAATCGTAAATCACTATGCTCCCCACCTTATCATTGAGGACTTTGACTATCTCACTCCTACGCATCATCAAATCCGCTTTTAGCGAAGCCGATGTGAGATGCACACAGAGGGTTTGGTTAGTGAGATACTTCTGGGTAGTATAACGTGCTACAACAGGTCCCATAACCTCTTCCCAGGCTTGCAAGAGGCGGTACTCGTTGAGAGGACCTTCCAAATTATTTAAGCGCAAAAATTGATGAAGCACATCGGTTACCTGTTCCGTCTTTCTCCTATCCATAAACTCCTCATTCACTTATATTTCCATTCACTACATGAAAGAGTTTATACTCCTTTGTAGTCGCTTCAAGGATGCCATCAAGATGCTCTCTATTCGTATCCGTTATAAAGATCTGACCAAAGGCATCTCCCGACACATAATCAATAATGCGAGCTACGCGTCCCGCATCCAATTTGTCAAAGATGTCGTCTAACAACAAGAGCGGTGTGCGTTGAGCGCCGCGTTCCTTTAAATATAGGAATTGAGCAAGTTTAAGGGCAATAAAGTAAGTCTTCGTTTGCCCTTGCGACCCCTCATGACGAATGGGATAATCATTAAGGAATAATTCCAAGTCATCTCGGTGTGTACCATGAAGCGTGTATCCTACGATACGCTCCTTTTCTCGGAAGGAAGTCAACTGGCCCTTGAGTTCTCCACGCGAAATATGTGAAGCATATTTGATGGAAACGATTTCAGATGTCGTATCACACAAGGAAGTGTAAAGTTGTTGGAAAATAGGCGTAAATTTCTCCACAAATTCAGTTCTACGCTCATAGATATAAGCGGCATCCATCGACATCATTTCCTCCAACACATCCATTACCGCATAATCAGGTTCTTCCTCTTGCTTGAGTAACGCATTACGTTGCTTTAAGGTCTTGTCATATCTTAATAACGCCTCCACATAGCGGCTATCGTATTGAGAAATAGCCATATCCATGAATCGACGGCGCTCTTCGCTCCCCGCATCAATAAGCATAGAATCGGAGGGAGAAATCATTACCAAAGGAATGATGCCAAGATGTTCGGCAAGGCGCTTATACTCCTTATCATTACGCTTCAAATGCTTACGCCCAGCACGTTTGTAGGCAAGATGCACATGTTCCTCACCACCCTCCTCACGCCTGTAGTCGCCCTGAAGCATAAAAAACTCCTCTCCATGGCGAATTGCCAAAGCATCAATGGAAGAAGAGCGACTCTTACAGAACGAGAGGTAATAGATGGCATCAAGCACATTCGTCTTTCCCATCCCATTTCTTCCCACAAAACAATTAACATTAGGCGAAAAGACAAGGGTGGTCTCTACAATGTTTTTGTAATTTAATATCGTTAGTTTTTCTAATCTCATGACGTTACATTATTACGTGCAAAGATACGTAGTATCCAGAAAACGTGAGATAAATCACAACAAAAATGGTTGTAAAGATAAAAATCGCCGCGAATATTTTACTAATCAAACGAAAATAACTATTTTTGCGGTTCGAAACTTAAAAATTAAAATTATAACAATACAATTATGTCTAACAAACAGAATCTTCAGGAAAACCAAGCCGCAGAAGTTATTGCTACAACAGGTGCTTGGGTAGAAACAAACAAAAAGAGCATCATTAGCATCGTCGTAGCTGTAGTCGTTATCGTTGGTGGCTACCTCGGTTACACTTATGGTTACCAGCAACCTCGTGAAGAAAAGGCGCAAACACTTTGCACCGATGGTTTGCGTTATGTACAGAACAGCGATTTTGAAACAGCTCTCAACGGTGAAGGAACTTTCCCCGGTTACATCAAAATTGCAGAAGATTATAGCGGCACAGACGGCGCAAACCTCGCTAACCTTTACGCAGGTATTTGCTTTGCTCAGCAAAACAAGTATCAGGAAGCACTCCCTTATCTTGAAGCGTACAAGCCTGGCAATGATCAGTCAGTTTCAGCTATGGCACTTTTCGCACTCGCACAATGTTATGCGGCAACTAACGCCCTCGACAAGGCCGTAGAAACATTTATCGAAGCAGCAGAACAAGCCGACAATGCAGCACTCTCACCCATGTGTCTCGTAGAAGCAGGTAAACTTCTCGAAAGTCAGGAAAAGAAGGCTGAAGCATTGAAACTTTACGAACAAATTAAGAACGACTATCCCACTTCTACAATGGTAGTAGGTAGTCCCGCTGAAATCGAAAAGTACATTGAACGTGCAAAGAAGTAATTCTTCAAATTTTAATTAACGGAATTGAGAATTGAGTAACCTCCTACAAGGAAATACTCAATTCTCAATTTCAGTTATCACTAAAACGAATCCTTTAACTCAAATAATAAAATGTCATCATTCTCATACATAGAAAAAGCAGGCGCAGAAATTCCCGACGCCTCGCAATACCGCTTTGGCATTGTCGTAACCGAGTGGAACAACCATATCACCGATACACTCCTTGAAGGGGCGGTACAAACACTAAAACAATATGGTGTGGCAGAAAGTAGCATCACCATAGAGCGAGTACCTGGTAGTTTTGAACTCATCTATGCATGTTCACAACTCGCAAAGCGTGGTTACCTCGATGCCGTAATTGCTATCGGTTGTGTCATTAAGGGAGACACCCCACACTTCGACTATATCTGCCAAGGTACAACCCAAGGCATCTCACACATCAACGCAACCGCGGACACCCCTATCATATACGGAGTGCTCACCGTAAACAACGAAGAGCAAGCTTTGGAACGTACAGTTGGCAAAATAGGTAATAAAGGTAAGGAATTTGCACTTTCCGCAATAAAAATGGCAGATTTCTCTTGGCAGTTACAAAATTAAGCAATACCTTTGCATCGCAATCAAGGGAAACACGCTCACAAGGCGATTTCTTAATGATGCGACGGGTAGGTAGGTAAGTGGTTAAAACGGGCAGACTGTAAATCTGTTGCTTCACGGCTTCGGCGGTTCGAATCCGTCCCTGCCCACAAATTAGAGAACGCTAATGCGTTCTCTTTTTATTTTCATCAAAGATAATTTAAGAAAATTACTTACATAAACAAAGGAATCCAAGTTTAGGTACCATATTTAGGTTACTTAAACTTGGATTCTATTTTAATCACTTGTGATATTCAACCGCAAGCCCTCCTTCCGAAGTTTCTCGATAAAGCGAGGGAAGGTCGTGTCCCGTCTTCTTCATAACCTGCACTGCCTTATCATAACTTATGCGATGTTGCCCCTCAGCATAGGTAGCATAAATATTTGCATCAAGAGCTCTTGCCGCGGCATGCGCATTACGCTCAATACATGGGATTTGCACAAGCCCGCAAATTGGATCGCAAGTCATACCAAAATGGTGCTCAAGTCCCATTTCCGCGGCGTATTCAGTAGTTTGAAGACTACCACCAAAAATGTAATTAGCCGCAGCTGCTGCCATCGCACATGCAACACCGACTTCTGCTTGACATCCAGCTTCAGCCCCTGAAATAGAAGCCAATGTTTTAGCTATGTTTCCAATCAATCCAGCTGTTGCAAGCGCGTGAAGAATGCGTCTTGTAGAGAAATTTCGACTTTCTTGAATGTGGTAAAGCACAGCAGGAACTACGCCACATGAACCACAAGTAGGAGCTGTTACAATCTTGCCACCTGAAGCATTTTCTTCAGTCACTGCGAGGGCGTAGGCAAATACTAGTCCTCTTGTCTGCAAATTTGCACTATAACCTTGCGCTTTTATGAAGTAATGCGGAGCTTTACGACGCAGATTCAACCCGCCAGGAAGCACACCTTCTGTTTCAAGACCGCGCTCCACGGCTTGACGCATTACTTTCCACACTTCTTCAAGATAATCCCAAATATCGGAATCCTCAAATTGCTCAACAAATTGCCAATATGAATAACCACGCTCATCACACCATTTAATGATATCATTTAAATGATTGAGTTCATATACATCAGGAGTTTGAATGCTACTATGTCCCTCTTCCGCCAAAGCACCTCCACCAACGCTATAGACGGTCCACCCATCGTAAGGATTTCCCGTTTCATCAATAGCCTGGAAAAGCATACCATTGGGATGGTAAGGAAGCACTATTTCTGCACACCACTTTATTTCACAACGCTCCTTACCAATAACATCAAGAATAGCCCAATCGGTAAGGTGACCACGTCCTGTAGCAGCAAGACTACCATAAAGTGTCACACGAAATTTCTTTGCTTCAGGATGGCGAGAGAGATATTGCTCAGCCGCAGCACGAGGTCCCATTGTATGTGAAGATGATGGACCGTAACCTATGCGGTAAAGTTCTTTTAGAGATTTCATGAATATGAAGTTGTGAGGTTAATAGGTTGTAAACCTTGAAGAAAATAGGAATAATTGGGTTATAAAAACAGAGAACAGCACTACGTTGCAACCTAATAACCTATACATTTTTAATTTTCCTTAATAAGTCCCTTACGATAAGCTCTTAATAGTCGTTCTAAATCTGCTATCTGTTCACGGAGTGTACGACCTATATCTGTATCCGCCACCATCACACGGCGGTCGGAAATTTCCACAATTGAGGTTGTAGATTGAATATCTGTACCATTGAGAACAGCTTCTTCAGTTGAGTTAAAGGGGGCATGTTGCACAAGTTGAAACCCACGACTATGATAAACAAGTGTATACCCCGCAATCCCTGTTGTAGAATGATAAGCGCGCGCAAACCCACCATCAATTACCATTAAACGACCCTCAGCTTTAATAGGATTTTCACCCTTCCCGACCTTGACTGGTACATGCCCATTGATGATGTGTCTGTGCTTGCCAACCACTTCAAATTCATCAAGTATGCTATCACAAATTGTGGCATCGTTACGCAGTTTATAGTACGCCCCCTTCTCTTCCACATGTGTAGACTTATCCTCTATGAAGTAGCGCTCAAAAGTAGTCATCTTTGACTTATCAAAAAGCGGACTATTATTACCGCACCACAAATACCAGAAATAGTCTGTAGCATAACGCTTGTCCTCCTCGTCTGCACCATCTTCGTATGCCAAGCGCACTAGTTCCTCTATACGGCGCATCAACTCTTTCCCCTTATACTTCCCCCCCATAACCTCAACTTCTCGCAAACCGCCATCTGAATTTAACGGCAATGAAGCATGAAAAAGGAGATTTGAATTGCACACCGTAAACATTCCACCATGTGTCAACATACACTGCATGTGGCGCTTTAAGCGCTCGCTTATGCAAAAACTATGAACAAGACTGTCAATTATATCCAGCTCTTCTTCAGTTAGGCGTAGCGGATCTTCTGGAGATATGGTCGGGAAGTGCATATCTTTCATTGGATGTTCAACCCCATTGTAAAGGATGGTACCACGCTCAAAGTTTATGTTTTTCAACAAACTACGATCTCCCATATTCCATTCTGGGTGAGCAGTGTAGAGTTGTCCTTCGAGTTTAAACTGAATGACTGCTATAGCCTTGTGCATTTGTGCAATAAGGCGCTGTGTTTTTTCGCGTGGAGAACTTTCTCCTGTAAACTCTATAAAAGGCTTGAACAACTCACACGGGTCGTCTGAATATGTTTCCATAGCAAATGTTGCTAAAGGCACCATATTGATACCATACCCCTCTTCCAATGTTTTCGTATTAGCATAGCGCAACGATAAGCGTATCACAGTTGCTACACAAGCGGGATTCCCAGCCGCTGCACCCATCCAAAGGATGTCGTGATTACCCCACTCTATATCCAAATTATGGTAGTCACAGAGCATATCCATTATGAGGTGTGCTCCGGGACCACGGTCGAAGATATCTCCAAGTATGTGGAGTTGATCAACAGCAAGGCGCTGAATGAGGAAGCATAATTGGGTAACAAACGCATCAGCACGCTTTGTGCCAATAATCGTTTGAATGATGATGTTGTAATAAGTCTGCTTATTATGACGGTCTGATGACTCATGAAGTAATTCTTCAATGATATACGCGAACTCGTGGGGCAAACTCTTGCGCACCTTTGAACGCGTATATTTTGACGACACATTACGACATACTGCTATGAGGCGATGCAAGGTGCTTTGATAAAATTCTGGCATATTACGCCCCGAACGATGCAACAGTTCTAACTTCTGCTCTGGGTAATAAATCAGCGTGCAGAGTTCCTTAAGTTCTACTTCATCCAACTGATCTTGGAATATCTCATGCACCTTACGCTTGATATTTCCCGAAGCATTACGGAGTACGTGTTGAAAGGCCTCATATTCACCATGAATATCAGCCATAAAATGCTCCGTTGATTTAGGAAGGTGAAGGATTGCCTCCAGGTTTATAATTTCAGTCGTAACAGCAGAGACATTAGGGAAATCCTTTGCCAGCAACTGCAAGTAACGCATATTCTCACGAATGTTTTTCATAGTAATCAAAGGTTTTCTCTATTAGGGTTGTCAAGCACTATCAAACAATGCTTCTTACCCTCAATACAAACATGTATCTATGATTTCACTACAAAAGTAAGACAAATTTACTTATCTCGTCCATGTTTAACATGGTTTTTATTGAGTTAGAAGTCGTATTTTCTTATTTAAAATATTACTTTTGCAAGTAGAATAGATTTTTATATTAAAATAACGGTTGGATTTTGCTTCTCACATAAAAGAGGCAAAACTTTCGTAACGACACATACTATGCCTAAAATTTCAGAACGCGCAGTAGAAATGCCTGCGTCGCCAATTCGAAAATTAGCCCCTCTCGCATCAGCAGCAAAGCGTCGCGGCACGAAGGTTTATCACCTTAATATTGGTCAACCCGACCTACCCACCCCGCAAGCAGGTCTTGATGTGCTTAAAAATATCAACCGCACGCTTCTCGAATACAGTCCGAGTCAGGGATTCTTACGCTATCGTGAGAAACTCACACACTATTATGAAAAGTTTGATATCCACCTCTCTGCCGACGACATCATAATTACTTCTGGCGGTTCCGAGGCGGTGCTTTTTGCTTTCCTTTCGTGCTTAAATCCTGGTGATGAAATCATCGTTCCCGAACCTGCTTACGCTAACTACATGGCATTTGCCATCTCTGCGGGAGCAAAGATTCGCACGATTGCCACGACCATTGAAGAAGGATTCTCACTTCCCAAGGTAGAGAAGTTTGAAGAACTCATCAATGAGCACACGCGTGCCATCCTCATCTGCAACCCCAACAATCCCACGGGTTACCTGTATACACGTCGCGAGATGAATCAAATTCGCGACCTCGTGAAGAAGTATGACCTCTACCTTTTCTCTGATGAAGTATATCGTGAATTCATTTACACGGGTTCACCTTACATCTCTGCCTGCCACCTTGAGGGCATTGAGCAGAATGTCGTACTTATCGACTCTGTTTCAAAGCGTTATAGCGAATGCGGCATCCGCATAGGAGCGCTGATTACGAAAAACGAGCAAGTGCGTAACGCTGTAATGAAATTCTGCCAAGCGCGTTTGAGTCCTCCGCTCATCGGTCAGTTGATTGCCGAAGCCTCGCTTGACGCCCCTGTAGAATACAGTCGTGAGATTTACGACGAATATGTAGAACGCCGTAAGTGTCTAATTGACGGCCTTAACCGAATCCCCGGAGTTTACTCTCCCATCCCCATGGGCGCTTTCTACACGGTGGCGAAACTCCCCGTTGACAATGCCGAAAAATTCTGCGAATGGTGTTTGACTGACTTTGAATACGAAGGTCAAACCGTCATGATGGCTCCTGCGGCAGGGTTTTACACCACTCCAGGTGCAGGCATCAACCAAGTGCGCATTGCCTACGTTTTGAAAAAGGAAGACCTCAACAAGGCACTCGTCGTCCTCAGCAAGGCACTCGAAGCATACCCCGGACGAACATTATAACCCATAAATTAGGAGATAGGAGCGACATTCTGATTATTCATCAGCACAAACTTCTATCTCCTAAGTACTTAATTGCCCCTATCATTTACTCGTTTTCAGGAACATGTTATTTCTAGCAAAGCGGTTATATCGCGGACATAGCAACAAAAAGCGAGGCGCCATGCGTCCCGCCATTCGTGTGGCCACGTGCGGCATAGCCATAGGCCTATCTGTTATGCTCCTGTCAATAAGCGTATTGATGGGTTTTAAGCAGGAACTAACAAAAAAGGTAACCGGATTTGCCGCACATCTCGAAGTCCTCAATAGCGGCACGCTACAACTACCCGACGCCTACCCCATCAATCTCCCCCCTTACTTAGTACAAAAGATAGGAAACATCGAGCACGTTACCCACCTACAAAAGGTTTCGCAAAAAATGGGAGTGCTAAAGACAGGCGTTCACTTCAAACCCATCCTCCTCAAAGGCATAGACGAGGATTACGACACCACCTATATCCACACCTCGCTCATTGAGGGGCGACTGCCAACCCTCTGCAAAGATTCTGCCAGCCACGACATCGTAGTCTCCCGCTATCTTGCAGACGCCCTTAGCCTTCAAGTCGGGCAACGCATCTATGCCTACTTCTTTGAAGACAACATCAAGATGCGCCGCATGAACATCGTCGGAATCTACAACACACATCTCAAACAGTTTGACGAAACAATGGTCATTACCGACCGTTACACCGTTTGCAAACTTAACGGATGGACCAACGAGCAATACAGCGAACTCGAACTGAAGGCCACCTCCCTTGACGCGCTCCCAAGCGTAAAAACAGCCGTCGAAAGCGCCACAGCTGGGTATCCCAAACTCACCACCATCACCGTTAGGGAACATTACCCCCACGTCTTTTCGTGGTTAAACATCCTCAACACCAATGTGTGGGTCATCCTCGCCCTGATGGCAGGCGTAGCGGTCTTTACCGTCAGCAGCGGACTGCTCGTCATCATGCTTGAGCGCGCCCCCGCTATAGGCATGCTCAAGGCCATGGGCGCCACCGACCGACAGTTGCGCACCCTCTTCATCCGCCTCGCCATGCTCATCACCCTCAAGGGAGCAATTTTGGGCAACGGCGTAGCCCTCACAATCCTCCTGCTGCAACACCACTTCCATCTGCTCCAGCTCGACCCCGCCCACTATTACGTCACAGAGGTGCACGTAATCATCAACCCGCTCGTCATACTCCTCATCAATGCGGTGACCGTAGCACTCATCTTCCTCTCCCTCTACATCCCCACGCTTATACTCTCTAAAATTACACCCACGAAGGCAATAAAGTTCGACTAATCTTTTGCGCATATAAAAAAATAAACTAACTTTGCACACGCAAATTAAAACACATCGGGGTGTAGCGCAGTCCGGTTAGCGCACTTGGTTTGGGACCAAGGGGTCGCAGGTTCGAATCCTGTCTCCCCGACACGAGAAAGGCAAAACACATTATTCACATAAGTGTTTTGCTTTTTTCTTTGAAACAAAACACCGCCGCCCCCGAGCAATAGTCACCCCAACGACAAACAGCGAATTGTGTGCGCACGCACCTTGTAGCGCGCACCTCCCCCTACTCCATCTTCACATGTCTCCCCTCCAACTCCTACTCCTCTCCGTAGCCTTAGCGATGGATTGCTTCGCCGTAAGCATCGCCAGCGGCATCATCTTAAAGCGCCTGCAATGGCGGACCTTCCTAACCATGGCCACCCTCTTCGGACTCTTCCAGGGGGGCATGCCCCTCATCGGTTGGACCCTCACCTTATGGGCATCACATCACACGGCCGCCTACGACCACTGGATAGCCTTCGCCCTCCTCATCTTCGTGGGCGGAAAGATGATTTACGAACATTTTCATAGCGACGCCCCCGCACCCACATTTACCCCCACGCGACTCGCCGTCATCCTAACCCTCGCCCTTGCCACCAGCATTGACGCCCTCGCTATAGGCATCTCCTTCGCCTGCCTTGGTCTCACGGACATGTACACTGTCTTCACCCACATACTCATCATCGGAATCGTCTCCTTCATCTTCTCCCTCCTCGGCAGCATCCTTGGCGCAACTATGGGCAAACGCCTAAACCTCAACGCCGAACTATGGGGTGGACTGCTACTTATCGCCATCGGCACAAAAATCCTCGTCGAACACCTTCGGGGATAAGAGCGCGCTATTATCAGAAGAATACTAAGCCACATATCCCCAAGCCTTCAAGACACACACGCCCTACTCGAAAAATGAATAGGAGTGCTCATTGAAGAGGAAGTGTTTCCCGACTGATTTTCAATAACTTAAACACCCCTAAAATTATTAGTAATGTATTTTAAAATATGTTACTAATAATTTTTTTTAGGTTACTAATAATTTTCATTAAAACTGGTTTAGTTTTTTGAAACACTGAAACCAATCTGAAAT
>JAGBYW010000073.1 GCA_017628555.1 Bacteroidaceae bacterium
AAATATGATTTCATTAATTAAAGAGAAATTCATTAATGAGGGTTATGAAGAATCTATAATTGATAATGAAATTAAATATCTTCAGCTGTCTATAAGTTATACCCCAAAAGGTAACATCACACCTGTGATGCGCCCTAGAAATGACGATACAATTATAATTAACACTCCGACCACAGGAACAAGCCGTATTATTGAAAACCATAGAGAACGAAAACAATATACTCGTACTGCATCAAAAAGTGAGTTGATTATAAAATTTGACGATGGCACAATTATTCATAATAGCAGTGCGATTGAAGTGGAAAGACAATTTATTATTAAAGTAGGCATTGAGCGAGTTCGTTCTTTATGCATAACACAATGTCATGAAGATTTAATAGGTAAACCTAATACATGTCGTAATCCTGAAAAATATTTTAACAGATGGACTCCATTAATGAATGGGTTATTTTTATTTAATTGCTCTAATAATGGAGATAAAAAGAAACATATCGAAAAGATTATATCTAGTTTTAGTATTAAGGCAAAAGTAGAAATTATTAAATAACAATTCCGCAATGTATATTTACGATATAAAGACACTATAAGCCAAATATGAAACGAATCAAAATATTCATAAGTGGTGTTCAAAGTGAGTTTGCTGAGGAACGAGCAATGCTTTGTCATTATATCCGAACAGATGTTTTGTTGGGTAAATTCTTTGAGCCATTTATATTTGAAGAAGTTCCGGCTAATGAATATCCTACAAGTCATGTCTATTTGAAAGAAGTAGAGCTGTGTGATATCTATTTGGGCTTATATGGCAACCTATATGGATATGAAGATGAGGAGGGCGTTTCTCCGACAGAACACGAGTATGATTTGGCAGCAACGCTTCATAAAAGTCGTTTAATATACATCAAGAGCATAGGAGAGGAGAAAAGACATCCGAAAGAGACTGCTTTAATCCGAAAGGTAGAACGAGATATTGTACGTAAAACCTTTGTGGATATTGATGGGTTGAGAACTTCTGTCTATGCTTCGCTAATCCGCTATTTGGAAGAAAAGGAATATATCCGCTGGCGACCGTTCGATGCATCTAATGATAATGGAGCAACATTGGAAGATTTGGACGAGGATAAGATGAAGAATTTTATCCACATGGCACGCTCAAAGCGTAATTTTCCTCTTCCTGTTGAAACATCGCCAGTTTCATTGCTTACACATCTTGATTTAATTGATGACAAAGGAAGATTGGCAAATGCAGCAGTTCTGCTGTTTGGAAAGAAAACACAAAAATACTTCATTACCTCTGAAGTTAAATGTGTGCAGTTCTATGGAAATGTTGTGGAAAAGCCGATGCCTGCTTATCAGATATACAGAGGTGATGTATTTGAACTTGTTGACCAAGCTACGAGTTTTGTGATGAGTCGCATCAATAATTGGGTCGGAACACGTGCTGAAGGAGAAAAAGCGGATATACCGACACGTCCTGAATTGCCGATTGATGCTGTCAAAGAAGCTATAGTAAATGCTGTATGCCATAGGGATTATACAAGTAATGCCAGCGTTCAGGTAATGTTGTTTCGTGACAGATTGGAGGTTTGGAATCCTGGCACATTACCTTATGGATTGACTGTACAGAAATTGCATGGTCCTCATAAATCTTTACCAGCTAATCCGCTACTTGCCGACCCAATGTATTGGAATGGTTATATTGAAAAGGTGGGTACAGGAACAGAAGACATCATTAACAAGTGCCGCGAATATGGCCTAAAAACTCCGGAGTTTTATCAAGAGGAGGATTTTAAAGTTGTAATTTGGCGAGCAAACAACGAAGGAAGTGATCCAAAGCGTTCCAATGACGATCCAAAGGTGTTCCAAAGCGTTCCAACGGACGAAGAGAAACTATTGGAAGTCATAAAGGGAACTCCCTCAATTTCAAGAGCAGAACTTTCTAAACGATTAAAAATCAGTGAACGCCAAGTAAGAAAAATAACAGATCAATTACGAGAAAAAGGCGTATTGATTCGTGAAGGCGGAAACTCTGGGAAATGGGTTGTTAATAAGATATAGTTTAAAGTAGCCAAACTCTTTGTGCATCAAAGAATTTGGCTACTTTTATATCAGAGTTGTTTGATAAAGCATAATACAAAAGATTGGATTACTTTAATTTTGGAAGCATTATTCCTGTAAATATTCGCCCAGAATGAATGCCCAAACGGCGTGCGGAGAAGTAAGTCTCGTGAGATGTGTAGGTGCAAATGCCACTTACGTGCACATTTTCACGCCGTACACCCTCCTTTACAAGCAAACCGATATTTGCCTCCCAAAGGTCAAGGTGCGACTTCTGCGTTTGCGGATTTATATGATGTATGCGCTCCATGTCAAAGTCTGCATTTCTAAACGCATCAACCACTTCTTCCCCCACTTCAAAGGCACGAGCAGAAATACCCGGACCTACGACAACCTGCAGATTTTCAGGCTTCGTGCCATACACCTCTTGCATCATGAGCAATGTCTTTCGCGCAATGCCACTTACCGTGCCACGCCAACCGGCATGCACTGCCGCAACGACGCGATGTTGAGCGTCAAAGTAAAGCAAGGGAATGCAATCTGCCGTGGAGACTCCAATGCACAATCCTTCCTCATGGGTAATTACGGCATCCACACCTTCAAGCGCCTCTGTCGGAGTTTCTAATGTCACGATGGCGATGTTATCACTATGTGTCTGCCGAGGGAGCACCAAACGCTCATCCGTAATCCCCAACTCCGCACATAAAATACGGCGATTAGCCCTTACATTCTCCGCCGAGTCACCACAATAATGGGTTATATTAAATGAGGCGTAAGCACCCTCACCCACTCCACCCTGTCGCTGGGTGCTGAATGCGCGAGGTGGGCAAGCATCCTGGAATGTGTACTCTAACAACTTCATACTATAAATAAAAGAGAAGGGAGAAAAATCCATGCACGACACCAACGCGCCAGCATCTTTCTCCTTTCTCCTTTTTCATTTCTCCTTTAAAAATCAGTCTTCAAGGTCCTCAATTTCATATTCCTCCAACATTTCAAAGTCGTCATCTTCTTCGTCATCATCGTCCTCATACTGCCAATCGGCGAAGTCGAGGTCGAAGTTCTGCACCTCACGATCGCGGTGCACAATGCTTCCGCCTTCAGAAATTGCCTGAAGTTTGTTGCTCTCTGAGTTTAATTCTTCCCAAAGAATGTCCTTCAATTGCTGAATTCCCTGACCTGTTACGGCAGAAATAAATACCACGGGAAGGTCTTGGGGCAATTCTTCACGAAGCATCTCAATGAGTTCCTCATCCAACAAGTCGCTCTTTGTGACCGCCAAGATGCGGCGCTTGTCAAGCATGCCGGGGTTAAACTTCTTGAGTTCGTTGAGCAAGATGTCGTATTCCTTGGCTATGTGTTCCGTATCGCCTGGCACCATAAAGAGCAACAGGGAGTTACGCTCGATATGACGCAAAAAGCGTAAGCCCAAACCGCGACCTTCTGCCGCACCCTCGATAATACCCGGGATATCTGCCATTACGAATGACTTACCGTCACGATAAGGCACGATACCCAAACTGGGTTCTAAGGTTGTAAAGGGATAGTTTGCAATCTTGGGCTTTGCCGAACTGAGTGCGGAGAGCAAGGTTGACTTACCCGCATTGGGGAATCCCACAAGACCAACGTCAGCAAGGAGTTTCAGTTCCATGATAACCATCATTTCCTGCATGGGTTCGCCAGGCTGCGCATAGCGAGGCGTTTGGTTGGTTGCCGAACGGAATTGGAAATTACCCAAACCGCCACGTCCGCCCTTCAAGAGCATTACCACCTGTCCGTCTTCGGTTACGTCACAAATATATTTACCCGTTTCGGCATCATAAACCACGGTGCCACAAGGCACATCAATATACTTATCTTCACCATCCGAACCGTGAGAGCAACACTTAGAACCATTGCCACCATGCCCTGCAAACACGTGGCGTTCGTAGCGCAAGTGGAGCAACGTCCAATAGTTATGATTGCCACGCAAATACACATGGCCACCACGTCCGCCATCACCGCCATCAGGACCTCCATTCGGTTGATACTTTCCTCTGTGAAGGTGCATCGAACCTCTACCGCCCTTACCCGAGCGGCAGTATATCTTTACATAATCTACAAAATTACTTTCGGCCATTATTTATTGAGGTTGTAAGGTTTGAGGTTATAAGGTTATAAGAAACCATGCGGACATAAATTCCCTATAAACCTTAGGTAAAGTTGAGGTTATGAGGCGCAAAAGGCATAATTCTAAAAACCTTATAGCGAAGCGACCTGATAACCTAATAACCTATATCTTACATCTTATCAATCACCGCACAAAGTGCCGCATTGATTTCTTCGAGAGAACCACTTCCCTTAACGGAGTGACGCAAACCTTCTGCTTCATACCACTCAATGAGGGGAGCCGTTTGAGATTGATAAACCGCAAGGCGCTTCTTGATAGTCTCTTCATTATCATCAGCACGTCCGCTTGTCTTACCACGATTAATCAAGCGCTCCATGAGTTCCGCTTCTTCAACGTAAAGTTCAAGCATACCGCTCACCGCCGTGCCACGCTTTGCCAACATTTCCTTCAAGGCTTCTGCTTGGGGTACCGTGCGGGGAAAACCGTCAAAGATGAGACCTTCGCAGGGGCAAAGCTCGTCATACTTGTGCGCCAAGATTTCAATCATCAATGAGTCGGGAATTAACTGACCGTGGTCAATAAATCCCTGCGCCGTCTTACCGAGTTCCGTACCCGCCGCAATTTCCGCGCGGAGCACGTCGCCCGTAGAGATGTGCTTAAATCCGTATTTCTGAATGAGCAATTCGCTCTGTGTGCCCTTACCTGAACCGGGAGCGCCAAAGATTACTATATTCTTCATATCGATTGTATTCTATCTGTGTTAAATTACTGTATAAATATCTTTAAGATTACGGCCTTCGCCATCATAATCTAAGCCGTAGCCCACAATGAAGTCGTTGGGGATGTCAAAGCAATTATACTTGATGTCCAACTCTACCTTCAAATTATCTGGTTTTGTCAACAACGAAGCCACATGAATTGCCGCAGGATGCTTCTTCTGCAAGAGTTGAATCATCTCCTTCATGGTGAGCCCCGAGTCAATGATGTCTTCAACGATGACTACAGTGCGCCCTTCAATGTCGTTCGTGAGGCCCATGATTTCCTTCACCTGCCCCGTAGAAACGGTGCCTGAATAAGACGCCATTTTCACAAAACTAATTTCGCAGGGAATGGTAATCTCGCGAAGTAAGTCGGCGGCAAAGATGAACGAACCGTTCAACACCGAAATAAATATGGGGGTTGTACCCTCCAAGTCTTTATTGATGCGCTTCGCAATAGCACACACACGTTCCTTAATTTCTGCTTCAGAAATTGAAACGGCAAATTCCTTATCCTTAATTTTTACTGTCTGCATCGTTGTAATTGTTAAAACAATGTGATTGCAAAAATACGAAAAATATAGATATTATGAAACATCACACCCGTTTTTTCGTAGCGCCCCATTTGATAAGGGCACAACGCACCTTACGAAGCGGAAGTTTCGCCCTCTTGGCTACAATTTTGACTTAACAAAAAACAATATCTCAAACAGCGCTCCGAGCTTGGGACTTAAGAAAAATTATATGGGACTTAAGAAAAATTATTCGGCACTTAGGAAAAATTATAAGGGACATAATTTTGCCCCATATTAACAAAGTAAGAATCAGACTCTTATAAAAATATCGAAACCACCTTATCATCTTCTCCGAAAGAGTTCCATACAACCCTTATTAAGCAGGGATTTCATAGCACGCATACATTTTTTCTCCCCCACGTAGCACACAACTGAACATTTCTTTCTATTTTTGTTTGAAATATCTATGAACCAGAATTATGAAAGAAGTCCACATATTTTTTGCCCCCGAAATTGAGCAGACCAATGAGTTGCCTCAAGATGAAGCACAGCATGCCGTGCGTGTGCTCCGCATGAAGGAAGGCGACGAACTTGTAGCGACGGATGGGCAAGGACATTTTTATGATTGTACCATCACGCTGGCGTCCAACAAGCATTGCCGTGTCAACATCAATACGAAAGAAACGGCGCCCTTGCTTTGGCATGGCAACATCCACCTTGCCGTGGCGCCCACAAAGAACATGGACCGCACGGAATGGTTGGCGGAAAAGGCTACGGAAATTGGAATGAACCAACTCTCCTTTGTGCTCTGCGACAACTCTGAGCGCAAGGTGATTAAAACTGAGCGCGTGGAGAAAATCGTAGTGTCGGCAACGAAGCAAAGCCATAAGGCTACAAAGCCTGAAGTGGTTGAAATGATGCCCTTTAAGAAGTTTATTGCGCAGGACTTTAAGGGGCAGAAATTCATTGCGCATTGCTACGACAATATCCCCAACACGACCAACGAAAAGCCCTTCCTCGGCGATGTTCTCAACGAAACGGATGATGCTTTGGTGATGATAGGTCCTGAGGGTGACTTCTCCGTTGCTGAAGTTCAGCAAGCCATCGCCGCAGGGTTCACCCCCATTCACTTGGGCAAGAGTCGCTTACGCACAGAGACGGCAGGCCTCGTGGCGGTTCACCTTATGTATATCAAGAAAATGATGGAATAAGAAAGCATGGACACCTTGATTCAACTCTACGAAGAAACCTTCGGATTTTCTCCCGCCTCAACCACACCGTTAGACAAGGCGGGGAGCAACCGAACTTACATACGCTTGACGGCACCCGATGGCACAACGTGTATCGGGGTCATTGGATTGTCGCAAACGGAGAACGACGCGTTTATCTACCTTACGCGCCATTTTCATGCCCTTGGGTTGAACGTCCCCGAACTTATCGCCGTGTCCGAAAAGGGGTGTTGCTACCTGCAATCCGACCTTGGCACGACTTCGCTTTACCAAGCACTCAGTGCGGGGCGAACCTCGGGGAATTACAACTCTGAAGAGCGTGAACTTATTGCAAAGACGTTGCGTGCATTGGCACAGGTGCAAGTGAAAGGCGCAGAGAATTTAGACTTCAACCGGCTCATCCCGCCCGTTCAGTTTGACCAGATGGCGGCCACGTTCGACCTGAACTACTTCAAGTATTGCTTCTTGCGCACCACGAGCGTTGCTTACGATGAAGTGGCATTAGAGCACGACTTCAAGCGCTTTGCCGAAGATTTAGTGGCATGCGCCACGGCATCGAAGCATGTCACCTTCCTCTATCGCGATTTCCAGGCGCGCAATGTGATGCTCAAGGATGGCGAACCCTATTTCATCGATTATCAAGGCGGTATGAAGGGTCCGCTTCATTACGACATAGCCTCCTTCCTGTGGCAGGCTTCAGCGCGCTATTCTGATGACTTACGCCAAGAGATGGTGGAGGTGTATCTTGACGCACTTGAGGAATTGATTGAGGTTGACCGCCAAAAGTTTAAGGCAGATTTAATGCGCTTCGTCTTGTTCCGCACGTTACAAGTGCTCGGCGCTTACGGCATGCTCGGACGCTTTGAGCGCAAACCCTATTTCATTCAGTCAACACCCGCGGCGCTTGAAAATCTCAAGGGATTACTCCATGCGGGAGTAGCAAGGGATTATCCCTACATGGAAGGTGTGTTGCAGAAATTGGTGGAGGCGGAATTGCGAAAGGAAGCAACTCCGACTTGCCAGCAGGAGGAGCGAAAGGGATTGCACGTGCGTGTGTTCAGTTTCTCCTACAAGAAAAGCGGCATCCCAACCGATTGTAGCGGCAACGGAGGGGGCTACGTTTTTGATTGTCGCTCTACGCACAATCCGGGGAAGTATGAACCCTACAAGAAACTCACGGGGCTTGATGCTCCAGTGATTCAATTCCTTGAGGATGATGGTGAAATCCTTCAGTTCCTTGAAAGCGTTTATAAGTTAGCCGACTTCCATGTGGAGCGCTATATGGAACGTGGTTTCACCGATTTGATGTTCTCCTTCGGGTGTACAGGCGGTCAGCATCGTAGTGTGTACTCTGCGCAACACTTGGCGGAACACCTGCATCAGAAATACAACATCCACGTTACGGTGGACCATCGCGAGCAAGGCATCTTCCAAGAATTTACTCCGAAAGCATGAGGATAAAAACAAGACGAGTTGACGGTGTTAGCCATCAACTCGTCTAAATAAGATATAAAGATAAGGCGCTATCTCAAACCTGAATTTAGCGCTTTGCCAAACCAATCTTTAAGTTCAACTTGAAATAGTACACATTATTCTCGCGCTCCATAAAGCCATACTTATCCTTCTCCATACTTCCACGCTCCAAGCGCGCCGTGTGGAAGAGGAAGTCGGCAAGGAGCATGCGTTGAGCGGATGAGAATGCCATGGACTGACCGTTGGGATTTACGACCACCAAATAGGGAGGCAAATCTTCGCATCCGTGATAAATCTTTGCGGGACGCATTCCTGCCGCACACGCCAAGAGCAACTGCTTCACCTTATACTCGTAATAGCCGTGCTTCACGATGAGTTCGGTCTTCACCTTAAGCGGATTCAACTCTCGCATACGCTCGGTCAATTCATCCAACTTAAAGATGTCCTCCATATAAGATAAGCGCACCATTTCGGAAAGCAATCTGCCGAGGTGTAAGTCCAACATACCGAGGTTTGCACGGAACACTTTGTCCGCCACCCCTTCGTAGCGCAACGAACTTCCCATATCCTCGATGAGCAACATACGGTCGCGCACACTATTGTCGGTTTCCAGTCCGTTCACCTTTGCCGCCATGGGCGTTGCAAAACGCGTACCAGTCTGCTCGAGTTTGAGATTTGCCGCACGTCCGCCATCTAAAATTTTTGTGGGAAAGGCACCCGCACGCGACCAAACCACACTGGGCATTAATCCAGAAGGAGTAGCCAACAAGAGGTGTAGTTGCCCTTCGGCGGTACCCGCAATTTGGAATATCTTTATCTTATCCAAGAATGCTTCTTCAGGATCGTCCACGAGGACTATATTTTCATCGTCCTTCTGACGCAGTGCCTCAAAAAGTGCTTCGCGCGTGTGTGCCCATTCAGAGACATCCACACGAATGACTTCGTCGTCGGCATCGTTCTCAATAAGAATTTCGTCTGCCTCACGACGATAGCACCGCATTACTTTATCTTCCTCGCGCATTACGGCCTCCACGGGAATCATTTCACTAGGAGTGCCCTCCACGGTTCCTT
>JAGBYW010000074.1 GCA_017628555.1 Bacteroidaceae bacterium
AAACCTCGAGACGATGAAGGATACGAAGGGCGAGGGTACTGACCAGTGGAAGGCTGTGGTGCCCCGTGTGCTGATTGATGACCGCATTCTTGTGAGCGATGCCGATGGTAGTTATCATTTTAATGCTGATGAGGTTACGAAAGTTGAAAGGGTTGCCATATTGACTTCCGTGTGGGAGCAGTTGGTAAAGATGTGCACGAAGTATTTCCCCATGATGGTGTTGTTTACGGCGCCCTTCGTAGCCCTATCTTTGCGCATTGTGCAACATAAGGACAAGCGCCCCAACATCCACCACTTCGTCTTTGCCCTTCATTATACGGCAATTCTCGAACTGCTCTTCATCGTTATCTACCTCCTTTACCTCACGGTTGCTCCTCCCGCAGATCTCCTCTTATGTGGCTTGCATTTGGGTTCTTGCGCTTATCTCACTTTGACCTTCCGCCGTGTTTATGGCGTGACGTCGTGGTGGAAGGCTGTGCTGAAGTCCATTTTAGTGAACTTCAACTACTTCTTCATCCTTCTCTCGATATTCGTGGTGATGTGCTTCGTGGCACTCATTATTGTGGTTGCCCAGCAGGTGTGATGTCTTAATTAAACTTTCAGACAGATTATGAAACGCTTATCTTTATTGATTTTAGGCGGTTTGCTCTGCTGGAATATAGCAGAAGCACAGCGCCGTGTGGTTGACGTAATGGACGATACGCCCGTTTCGTCGGCAACGATATTTGATGCCCAAGGCAACGTGGCAGGTTTTACGACAAGCGAGGGCGACTTCTCTAATATTCCTGACTCGGAATACCCCATTACGATACGTTGTATTGGTTATGAAAACATCATCCTGGAGCACCCCGTTGACACCGTGTTGCAGATGATTCCCGCAATTTACGAACTTGATGAGGCGGTCATTTCGGCTTCGCGTGATGTGATGAAGCAGACGTTTTACGTGCGCGAATACTTCACTATAAGTTCCGAGACAGACACCATCACTCACTTCCTGGAACACATGTGCGACCGCTACGTGCCCGCTTCGAAGAAGGTGAAGTTCAAAAAGAACGATTTGCGCTACCGCAACACGCGTAGTTATAAGTATTATCAGGTAGACAACCGTGATAGCATTGCGGTGAGCAATAAACCCGACACGAAATCGCTCCTGGATTTAGTAACCACCGAGGAGGTGGACGCCAGCGAGTCGTTTAAGGGACAAATGGGCGTAAATAGATATTATGAGAAGAAGGGCAAATCGGGTATCTTGCTTAGCAGAAAACAGAATGAGCGCACCTTTACGGAGTATAAAGACGGATTGGCGAGCAAGAAAGATCATACCATAAATTTACCGTGGTTGTTGAGGATGTTGGGTGTTTCGATGGAGGCGCATCAAGCCTACATGACACATGTTTATAAAGCCAACGATGCCTCGGTTTACCAACCCAAGGATTTGATTCAAGCAGGTGTGGTTGTAGAGTTGCTCGGCAAGGGTAAACTCCTACGCCAGATGGTCAACTCCGACGTTCCCGTGAAGATCAATTTCTCGATAGAATACTACGTCGTTTCGCGTGAATACATCTCTAAGGAGCAGGCGAAAGAAGAGTACAAGGCAAAAAATCTTAAAGTGCCCTTCGAAATTCCCGCTACCGTGCCCCAATTGAGCGAGGCAACACGCAAAATTATTAAGCGTGCGGAGCAGAAGTAAACCTCTTTTTTCTGGCGTTTGCAAAAAGTATATCGATATACCTAAGAATGGTCATTATTCAGTTGAATAGTGGCCGTTTTTTTGTGGGCAAGTGCGCAACGTTTTTACTCATGTATTATTGCCTCTTCTTATTCTCACGCAAAGGCGCAAAGATGCGCAAATTTTTTACTCATGTATTGTTGCCTCTACTTGCCAAAGTTCTTCGCGATACTTTGCGCCTTTGCGTGAATCAAAACTATGTCTTGACTTTTATAGATACTCCTCTTTCCCCTTTTCACATACAAAGATACAACATGCGCGAGGCGAGTTGTCATTTATTGTCATTTAGCAGAGCGAAAATGAGTAAAAATAACACCTTAACAAATAGATATACAACACGTTACAAGCGCTGAAAAAAATCAAAATTGGACGGTTACCTTCGTTTAGATGGAGAAAA
>JAGBYW010000075.1 GCA_017628555.1 Bacteroidaceae bacterium
CCTCGGAGACGAAGCCATTGCTCTCGGCGCTGTACATGCCGGCATTGGTGGCGTTTATGCTTATCCTGGAACGCCCTCCACAGAAATAACAGAATTTATTCAGGGTGATGCCCTCGCTACAGAGCGCGGTGTGCACAGTCGTTGGTGTACGAATGAAAAGACTGCTATGGAAGCAGCGCTCGGTATGTCGTATGCCGGTAAGCGTGCGTTGGTGTGCATGAAGCACGTAGGTATGAATGTGGCGGCTGATGCTTTTGTGAACTCTGCCATTACGGGTGTTCACGGCGGTATCGTAGTTGTGGCGGCGGATGACCCCTCTATGCACTCCAGTCAGAACGAGCAGGACAGCCGCTTCTACGCATCCTTCGCCCTCGTTCCCACCTTCGAACCCTCAAATCAGCAAGAGGCGTACGACATGATGGAGAGCGCCTTCACGTTGTCTGAAACATTGAAAGAACCCGTAGTGTTGCGCGTCGTTACACGCCTTGCCCACAGCCGTGCGGCAGTAGAAGTGCGCGAAGCGCGTGAGTTGCAAAACCTCGGCATTTGTGAAGAACGCTGGGTGCTTCTTCCTGGCATTGCGCGTCAGCGTTATGCGGCGCTTATCGCCAAGCAAGACGATATGCTTAAGGCTTCTGCCGACTCATTATATAATAAGGTAGAGAAAGGTGGTAATGGCAAACTCGGCATTATTGCTTGCGGTATTGCTTACAACTATGTAAAGGAAGTGGTTGGCAATGATGCGAACGTGTTGAAGGTAAGCCAGTATCCCCTTCCCGAAGATGCTGTTCGCGCATTGGCACAGGAGAATGACGCTGTGCTTGTTGTAGAAGACGGTCAGCCCGTTGTGGAACAGCAAGTGAAGGCTATTCTTGGTGGTGCGTATGACGTGAAAGGCCGTTTGACAGGTGCGCTTCCCCGTACGGGAGAATTGACGCCCGATAACGTAGCTAAAGCACTTGGCGTGACACCCAAGCAAACGCTTCCCGCTTCTGAAATCGTGGCACCCCGTCCTCCGCAGTTGTGTCAGGGTTGTGGTCACAGAGATGTCTATGCTGCGCTCAATCAAGTGTTGGCAACATATCCCGATTACCGTGTGTTTGGTGACATCGGTTGTTACACGCTTGGTGCACTCCCTCCCTTCCGCGCGCTTGCAAGTTGTGTAGACATGGGTGCCTCAATCACGATGGCAAAGGGTGCTGCCGATGCCGGCTTCTTCCCCGCTGTAGCCATCATCGGTGACTCCACGTTTACGCATAGTGGTATGACCGGTCTCCTCGATGCCGTGAACGATAAGAGCAACATTACCGTAGTGATTTCCGACAACCTTACAACGGGTATGACGGGCGGTCAAGATTCTGCAGGAACAAATAAGTTTGAGGCGATTTGTATTGCCCTCGGCGTAGAACCCGAACACGTGCGTGTCGTAGTTCCCCTTCCTAAAAACATGGAAGAAATTACGCGCATCCTGAAGGAAGAAATTGATTACCCCGGAGTTTCGGTTATCATTCCTCGCCGTGAATGTATTCAAACAGCTGCTCGTAAGGCGCGCGCAGCCCGTTCTAACAAGTAAGATCATGAAGAAAGATATTATCCTTTGCGGTGTGGGTGGACAAGGTATTCTCTCCATCGCAACTATTATAGGCGAAGCGGCAACAAAGGCAGGTTTGAACCTCAAGCAGGCTGAAGTGCACGGCATGAGTCAGCGCGGCGGTGACGTGCAGAGTCATTTGCGCCTTTCCGACGCAGAAATTTATAGCGACCTTATTGCCCAAGGCAGCGCAGACATGATTATCAGCATGGAACCCATGGAGAGTCTGCGTTATCTTCCTTACCTTGCTGCCGATGGTAAAATCGTGACGAGCAACAAACCCTTTGTGAACATCCCCAACTATCCCGAAATGGCCGACGTAACGGCAGCGCTTGAAAGTCTGCCTTCGGTAGCGATGGATATTGAGGAAGTTGCAAAGAATGCGGGTAATGCGCGCGGTGCAAACATGGTGCTTCTCGGCATGGCAGCACGCTATCTTCAGATTCTTACGCCCGACCAACTCTGCGATGCTATTCGCACAATTTTCGCTCGCAAGGGTGAGGCGGTTGTTGAGGCAAATATTAAGGCCTTCCAGGCAGGTTATGGCGAATAAAACGGTGGTGTTATGAGCAGAAACTTTCCCCCTGACACCTGTCCCTACCTCCATGAGGAGATGGAGACCCTGACGCGCGAGCAAATCTCAGCGCTTCAGTTGGAACGCCTACAGGCTACCGTGCGTCACTGCATGAATTCGCCCTTCTACAAGCAGCGCTTTGAGGAAATCGGACTCAAACCCGAGGACATCAAGAGTCTTGACGACATTCGCAAAATCCCCTTCACCACAAAGGCAGATTTGCGCGACACCTATCCCTTCGGCATGGCGAGTGTGCCCCTTCGTGAATGCACACGCTTGCACTCTTCCAGCGGTACGACGGGTACACCCACGGTAATCCTTCACACGAAGAAGGACTTGGAAGAGTGGGCGAATCAAGTGGCACGCAACCTGTGGATGGTGGGACTTCGCCCCGACGATGTCTTCCAAAACTCCAGCGGTTACGGTATGTTTACCGGCGGTCTCGGATTTCAGTACGGCGCTGAGCGAATGGGCATGTTGACCATCCCTGCTGCTGCCGGAAATTCCTTGCGTCAGATTAAGTTCATGACCGACTTCGGTACGACTGCCCTTCATGCGGTGCCCTCTTACGTAACGCGCCTTTACGAAGTGATGCAGAGTGCGGGGGTTGACCCTCGTAAGGATACCAAACTCAAAGTTCTTGCCATCGGTGCCGAACCTCATTCGGAGGAACAGCGTCGCCGCATTGAGGAAATGATGGGCGTGAAGGCCTACAACTCTTTTGGCATGAGCGAAATGTGCGGTCCTGGTGTCGGTTTTGAGTGTCAAGAGCAAAATGGTCTCCACTTTTGGGAAGACTATTACATTGTAGAAATCGTAGATCCCGAAACCTTGGAACCCGTTGCTGATGGTGAAATTGGCGAACTCGTATTGACGTCCCTCTGTCGTGAAGCCATGCCCTTGCTTCGTTACCGCACCCGCGACTTAACCCGTGTGCTCGGTCGCACGTGTCCTTGCGGTCGCAACCACGTGCGCATTGACCGCATGAGGGGTAGAAGTGACGACATGATGGTGCTTCGCGGGGTGAACATCTTCCCGATTCAGATAGAGAAGATCCTCATGACTTTCCCCGAACTGGCGAACAATTACCTCATTACGCTTACTACGGATGCCGATAACGACAACATGACCGTTGAAGTGGAATTGGAGGAACTCTTCACCGACGACTTCCGTCGCTTGCAGGAACTTACCAACCGCATACAGCGCGCGTTGAAGGACGAAATCTTGCTCACACCCCACGTCAAGTTGCTCCCGAAGGGCACTCTCCCTGTCTCGGAAGGCAAGGCGGTTCGTGTGGTTGATAAGCGTAAGGTGTACCAATAATTAGTGAGAAGTGAGGAGAGAGGAGATAGGAGTCCCAAGAACTCATGCGACTATCCTGTCATTCACAAAGACTTTACAAGGAAAGAATTAATTTCGGATATTACCGCCGAATGGTCTACTCTCTACTCACTACTCTCTACTCTCTAATTTCACAACTATGACCATCAAACAACTTTCTATATTTATTGAGAACAAGAGTGGCACGCTGATTCGTGTGCTTGACTTGCTCAGTCGTGCGAATATTCAAATCATCGCTTCGACGATTGCCGACACACAGGACTACGGTATTTACCGCGTGCTCTGTTCTGCCCCCGGCGAAGCATACCTCATTCTGAAGGACAACGGTATTAACGTGCAACTTGCCGACGTTATGGCCATCACGATTGATGACGAACCCGGTCGCGCAGCACTTGCCGTGAAGGCGCTTTCAGATGCAGGCGTAAACATTCTTTACATGTACTCCTTCCTTTGGAAAGGTAAAGGCGTTTTGACCATGCGCACCGACGAAGTTTCCCTTGCGGAAGAGGTTATCAAGAATAACAATATTCAACTCTTGAACGAAAACGAATTTCTGCTCTAACCCATGATATATAATCCAGAAATGGAGTGCATGTCTCGTGAAGACATGCGCCGCTTACAGACTGAACGCCTCATTGAAACGGTGAAGCGTTGCTACGAAAATGTTCCCTTTTACAAAAAGAAGATGGACCAGAAGGGCATTCGCCCCGAGGACATCAAGTCTATCGACGATATAACTAAACTTCCCTTTACTACGAAGCACGACCTCCGTGATGAATATCCCTTTGGACTTCAGGCGGTGCCTATGGAGCAGGTGGTGCGCGTGCATGCCTCTTCGGGTACAACTGGTAAACCCGTTGTGGCAACCTATACGCAAAACGACCTCGATAATTGGGCAGAAGGTGTGGCGCGTGTCCTTGCCGTGGGCGACGTAGGTCCTGGAGATGTCGTGCAGGTGTCTTACGGCTACGGTCTTTTCACCGGCGGACTCGGTGCGCATCAGGGTGCGAATAAATTAGGTGCCATTCAGTTGCCCACCTCTGCGGGTAATTCCGAAAAGCAAGTGATGCTCATGAAGGACTTTGGCACAACCGCCCTTTGTTGTACGCCCTCTTACGCCCTTCACTTGACGGAAGTCATGAAGAAGTGCGACATCAAGAAGGAAGACCTCAAGTTGCGCGTTGGTTTCTTCGGCGCAGAACCCTGGACATGGGGGATTCGTCGTGAGTTGGAAGATAAGCTCGGCATTAAGGCCATCGATATTTACGGCCTTACGGAAATGTCAGGTCCTGGTGTGGGCGGAGAATGCCAATACCAAGACGGTACGCACGTTTGGGAAGACATGTTCTATCCAGAAATCGTAAATCCCGACACGCTCGAACCCGTAGCGCCCGGTGAACGTGGGGAACTCGTCTTCACCTCTCTCTGTAAGGAAGCCATGCCTATCATCCGCTACCGCACACGTGACCTTACGCACCTCATTTATGAAAAGTGCCGTTGCGGACGTACTGCTGTGCGCATGGGTAAGATTCTCGGACGTAGCGACGACATGCTTATCATCCGCGGCGTGAATGTCTTCCCCAGCCAGATTGAAGCCATTCTTACCGAATTCCCTGCCTTCACACCGCAGTACTTTATCACGGTGGACCGTAAGCACAATGAAGACACCTTCGACCTTGACGTGGAGCTCCGCGAAGACCTCTTCTCGCCCAACCCCGCCAAGCAGATGCCCTTCATTAAGTACCTCTACGACCGCCTCGTGTCTGTTACGGGTATCAAACCCAATATCCACATCCAACCTCCCGGAACCATCCAGCGCTCAATGGGTAAGGCAAAGCATGTTCTTGATAAGCGCGACTTCTCGGATTGGGAGAAGGGAAAGTAAAACGGTGAATGATTAACGGTGAACGAAAACCGGACGGCGCTCTCCCCCTGTTTATAGGGGGAGGGGACCGCTTTAGCGGTGAGGGGGTGCAAGAAACACACCGCATGGACTTACTACTAACTACTCTCTTCTAATTACTCACTTTTTCTGCACCCCCTCA
>JAGBYW010000076.1 GCA_017628555.1 Bacteroidaceae bacterium
ACCGCTGAGCTATAACAGCAACAGTAATCTTTGAGGCATTTAGAGCGGAAGACGGGGCTCAAACCCGCGACCCCCAGCTTGGAAGGCTAGTGCTCTATCGACTGAGCTACTTCCGCAACATTAAGATTCAAAAGCTTTCACTTTTGTGGGCAAAGATGGATTCGAACCACCGAAGGCGTAAGCCAGCAGATTTACAGTCTGCCCCATTTGGCCACTCTGGTATTTGCCCATGCTGAAAAGAGGTCATTCCTCTAATCGGGTGCAAAGTTAGGTATATTTTTTTATTCACAAAACATTTTTACCTGTTTTTCTTAAAAAAATATTCAAAGGGCATTTTTAGCGAGGAGGGAACCTCACTTTTTAACGTGTCACACTCATATTATATATATAAGGAGTGAGGCGCGAATCGGAATACCTTAAAGAAAACATCCGGAAGCGACCCTCCGGATGTTTTGTTATAATTTATGCCTTACTACTTGGCTTGTTTCTCTTTATGCTTCTGAAGTTGACGTGTGAGTGAGTCGCAGCAGAGGTCTACACCTTCTTCGAATGTATCACACACCTTTTCCGCACGGAGTTCGGCACCTGCTACATGCACGTTGATGCCCACTTCCTTATTCATTGCCGTTTCGGGCTTAATTACTTTGAGGATAACATCTGCGCGGACAATATCGTTAGCTTTTTCCAACTTAGAGACTTTCTTGTCAATGTACTCCTGCAACTTTTCTGTTGCGGTGAAGTGGATGGATTGAATCTTGATTTCCATAGTAATCCTCCTTATTTATTTTGGTTAGTACTACGCCCGTGGGTGGGCTTTTTCGTATGCTTTTTTTAGCTCGGCAAAGGTGGTGTGGGTATATACTTCCGTGGTCGCCACGCTTTCGTGTCCGAGCAGTTCCTTTACGGCTTCGAGGTCTGCGCCATTGTTGAGCATCACGGTGGCATACGTGTGTCGCAACACGTGGGGCGTGCGCTTCTGCTGGTTGGTGACGCACGAGAGGTAGCGCTTCACAATGCCCTGCACCTCAAGTGCCGACATCGGTTTGCCATTTTGTCGCAAGAAGATGCGCCCAAAATCTTGACACACGGTCTGTGCGCGCAACTGGAAGAATGTTGAGAACGCCGTTGCCAATTCTTCGCCGAAGGGCACGATGCGCTGCTTATTGCGCTTACCGAGTACCTTCAACTCCTTCGCGGCGAGGTCTACGTCGCTCACTTTCAGTCCTAACAATTCCGACAGGCGGATGCCCGTGCTGTAAAACGTCAGGAGTATCAAGCGGTCGCGCTCCGCCTCAAAACCTTCTCCGAACTCTACTTCGTCGAAGAGGCGGTCCATATCCTGCTGCTGGACAAACGAGGGCAGGCGTTTCTCTACCTTCGGGTTTTTCACCGTAGCAGTAGGGTCAATCGTGACGCGCTCCATGCGCAACAGGTAGCGGTAGAAACTCCTCACGGAACTCATCTTGCGGTTCACCGTCCGCGCCGCCACGCCCTGCTCCATGTCTGCCACCATCCAGCGGCGCAAAACGTCTTTATCCAAACGCTCCCAGGTGAGTTGTGCATCCAACCGCTGGCAAAAGCGCCACAAGTCGGTCAGCGACGTGCGATAGGTCAGCACGGTGGTCTCCGAGTAACCTTTTTCAGCCAAAAGGTAGTTCAAAAATTGCTCAATCGTCTGCATCTCGCTCCAAGGGGTTTCGGTATGGGCAAAGTTAAGGAAGTTTTCGGGAACTGACAAATTTTGAAGTCCATTTTTTGTGAACTTTTTTGCGCTGACAATCCCCTTCTAAACACCCCGCACTACGCCCCGCAAAAACTAAACCTATTGTAGTAAAAATTATTAGTAACATAAAAAAAATTATTAGTAACATATTTTAAATTTTCTTACTAATAATTTTCACCGAAAAACACACTTGATTTTCAGTGCGTTACAAACGTCAAAAATTAAACATTTCAGATAGCAATTTGAATGAAGGTAAGTAAGAAAATTAAACAAGAGCGGGTGCACCAAATATTCAGCGCACCCGCTCTTGTTTTTAATAATAGAGACTATCCGCAATGGAAATACTTGTGGACGAGTTTGAGCATTTCTTCTTGGTTGTCGCCGATGTCAGCACGGAGGGTGCGGTCGGCATAACTACGAAGGCGGGCGATGATTCCGTCAATCATGGCGGGACTGAAGACGTTGTGCTTTTCGAATACGGCACGCGCTGCTTCGAGACAGTCAGCCGATGCTTCGCAACTGTCGGGGAGCTGGGCAAGGTTCTTGAGCTTGTCTTCGTTTTCCTTGCGGTGGATGTTGACATTCACATAGGTGCGTTCTGCCAAGTCAAGCGCATTGTCGAGTTCGAAACCGTGGCGACACGCTACGGCAAGACCCGCGATGAGTTGGTAAATGTCGGCCGAACCGTCGGGAGAGCGCATTTCTACGGTCTGCTTCTGCGTCGTGTCATAGTTGCTCACGGGTTCGAGAGGGTTAGCTATGCGACACATATCGCTCTTTGCAGCCCAACCAAGGGGAACGCGCACGAGCACAGAGCGGTTGCGGTCGCCCCAACATACGTTTGTGGGCGCTTCCTGATGGGGCACAAGGCGGAAATAGGAAGTGGGGTTCGTGTTTCCGAAGGCTGTAATCGCGGCTGCGAGTTCCATCATGCCGGCAATGGCTTTGCGTGCCGTTGCTGAGAGCACACCGCCGTCGAGCATCTGATTCTGTCCGTCCTTCACGATACGCATGTGAACGTGAAGTCCCGAACCCGCCTTGCCGGCAGTAATCTTGGGCGCAAAGGTAATGTCGTAGCCGTACTTATAAGCAAGGTTGCGAATCATCCACTTGGCAATCATGAGCTGGTCTGCCGCATCGTTGGCATTAACGGGGAGAAACTCGATTTCGTTTTGCTCATAAATCATGCCGTCAATCGTGAAGTTGCCCACTTCAGAGTGACCGTACTTAATCTGTCCGCCAGCCTGAGCAATGTAAGCCATACATTGGGTGCGGAATTCGTTGAACTTCGCATAGGGTGCAGACTCATGGTAACCCTTTTGGTCAGTGGCGGGGAACATTTCATCATCGGGGGCAATGACATAGTATTCCAATTCGCCCATAGCCTGGAATTCCATTCCCGTAACTTCATTAAATGCCTTGCATGCCTTACGGAGCGTGTGTTCGGGCGAACTTTCGAGTGGTTCACCGTCTTTATTGAAAAACGAACAGAGCATAGCGAGTGTGGGAAGTTCGGCGAAGGGATCCACAAAGGCAGTGCAGAAACGGGGAAGCACATAGAGGTCGCTGCTTCCTGCTTCGATGAAGGGGAATAGACTACTGCCGTCCACGCGTTCGCCACAGGTGAGGATGGCGTCGAGGTATTCGGCACTGTTAATAACGAAGTTGAGTGTCTTAAGGCGACCATCGGCTGCGGGATACATGAAGTTGACCATGCGAATGCCGTTTTCTTCGATGAAGCGCACGATGTCGGCCTTCGTAAATTCCTTACAGGGCTTGCCCAAATAAGCAACTACGGTGTTAGGATTCATTTTTAGCGTTGACATAATTATATAGGTTTAAAGTTTACAATTACTCCTTGCAAAAGTATAGAATTTATTGGATATAGAAATCCTAACTACAATTTTTATTCTTAATACCCAAAGTTTACAAAAAGAAAACTAACTTTGCTACTCCTAACTTCATTGACGTATCACACACAACTTATATTTTCCATGTTGCGTAAAATTAGAATCGTGCTTGCAGGAATTTCCCTGCTACTCATTACGTTATTGTTCCTTGACTTTACAGGAACCCTACATGCTTATTTGGGATGGATTGCCAAAATACAATTGGTTCCAGCTCTGTTGGCAGGTTCAGTAGGTGTGCTTATTTTTTTAGCCCTGCTGACTTTATTTTTCGGGCGCATGTATTGCTCGGTCATTTGTCCGTTGGGAATTATGCAAGACATCATTGCGTGGTTTGGCAAAAAGGCAAAGAAAAACCGCTATTCGTATTCCCCCAAAAAAGAAAAATTACACAGTGGTTTTGGATTTCTCTTTTTGATTTGCCTCGTCTCGACGCCCTCATTCTCTCACTTCGTCATTTCACTACTTGACCCCTATAGTTCTTTCGGACGCATTGCTACCAACCTTTTTGCGCCCGTTTATCGATGGGGAAACAATGTGTTGGCGTACTTTGCGGAGCGCTCGGAGAGTTATGCCTTTTACGAAACGGACGTTTGGATGCGCAGCGCTTGGTCATTGGGTATTGTGGTAGTTACACTCCTTATTATAAGTATTCTTGCTTGGAGGAATGGTCGCACTTACTGCAACACCATTTGCCCTGTGGGTTATTGGCTGGGCGTGTTTACTTGGCTTTCCAAGACTGCCATGCTCCGCCCCGTGATTGACACGTCGAAGTGTAACGGTTGTCGCTTGTGCGAAAAGAACTGCAAGGGCGCTTGCATCAACAGTAAGGAACATAAGATTGACTACTCGCGCTGCGTGATGTGTATGGACTGCATCAGCAAGTGTAAGCGTGGCGCCATCAGTTATGCTATGAAGGCGCCTGCGGCGTCTTGCAAGGCGGCAGCTTCCCCAACGAAAGAGGTTCCTGCTTCAGAATCTCGCCGTGCCTTCCTGACGGGTGCCGTAATCGCTACCGCAGCTACGGCGATGCAGGCACAAAAGAAAAAGGTGGACGGCGGACTTGCCGTGATTGAAGATAAAGTTGCGCCTCAGCGTCAGACAACTATTCTTCCCCCAGGTGCAAAAGATATTCGCCACTTCACGAAGGCGTGTACGGCATGTCAGCTCTGCGTTTCGGCATGTCCCAATCAGGTATTGCGCCCCTCCAATGCGCTCGAACGCTTTATGCAACCCGAGGTGAGTTATGAGCGTGGCTATTGCCGTCCCGAGTGTACGAGTTGCTCAAATGTGTGTCCTACAGGTGCACTCACGGCATTGACGCGCGAGGAAAAGTCTTCTCGACAAATTGGTCGTGCCGTATGGATTAAGAAAAACTGCCTACCCCTGACGGAAGGCGTAAGTTGTGGCAACTGTGCCCGCCACTGCCCCACGGGAGCAATTCAGATGATCCCCTCGGTGGAAGGCGACGACAAGAGCGTGAAGATTCCCGCCATCAATACAGAACGTTGCATCGGCTGTGGTGCTTGCGAAAATCTTTGTCCCTCACGACCTTTTAGTGCTATCGTGGTTGAGGGGCTGGATACGCAGAAGGTAATGTAATTTTTTTCAGGGCTAACTGGCAACAACAGGCAGGAACAGGCCTTAACAACCTGCGCGATAATGCCCAATTGATTTTCCACCGCGCAAGCACTTTCTCATTTATCATTTCTCCTTTCTCATTTCCCAAAATGGACAGACGCGAATTTCTCAAAATAGTAGGTATTACTTCGGCTACGACTGCCGGATTGTATAGTTGTGCGCCGAAGAAAGGCGCTGAACTCACGAGTAAAGAACTTGGTCCCGTCCCTACGGACCAGATGACGTGCAGAACCTTTCCCGGATTAGGGAATGACCGCCCTTCGCTCCTCGGGTACGGATGTATGCGCTGGCCGACAATTCCCAATCCTAACGGCGAGGGAAACATGATTGACCAGGATGCTGTGAATGAACTCGTGGATTATGCTATGGCTCACGGGGTGAATTACTTTGACACGTCGCCCGTGTATGTGCAGGGCTGGTCAGAAAAAGCTACGGGAAATGCGTTGAAGCGCCACCCGCGCGAGTCGTTCTACATCTCTACGAAGTTGTCGAATTTCTCGGACTATACGCGTGAAAACTCCTTGGCGATGTATCGTCAATCGTTTAAGGACCTTCAGGTGGACTATATCGACTACTACCTGCTCCACTCCATTGGTGGTGGCGGCATGGATGCCTTCCGCCGTCGCTATGTGGACAACGGCATGCTGGACTTCCTTGTTGAAGAACGCAAGGCGGGACGCATCCGTCGCTTGGGTTGGTCATTCCACGGTTCGAAGGAAGTGTTTGACGAAATGCTCGCTCTTCACGAGCAGTACCACTGGGACTTTGTGCTCATACAGATGAACTACGTGGACTGGCATATTGCCAAGGGTAGCGGTATCGGAGCAAAGTACCTTTATGAGGAACTTGAGAAGCGCGGCATCCCCGTGCAAATTATGGAACCCCTGCTCGGCGGACGCCTCTCAAAGGTGCCCGACCACGTGGTTGCCCTCTTGAAAGAAAAAGACCCTGAGCGCAGCGTGGCTTCATGGGCATTCCGTTTTGCAGGAACACCCAAGGGCGTGATGACCGTCTTGAGCGGTATGACCTACAGGGAACACTTGGAAGACAACATCCGTTCTTACGCCCCACTCGTACCACTCACGGAAGAGGAAAACGAATTCCTGTTTCACGCCGCCAAACTCATGGAGCAGTACCCTACCATTCCGTGTAACTACTGCGCCTACTGCATGCCCTGCCCCTACGGCATTGACATCCCCTCGCTATTCATGTACTACAACAAGTGCGTGAACGAGGGCAATGTGCCCGAGAGTCGTCAAGACCCCAATTACAAGGAGGCGCGCCGTGCGTTCTTGGTGGGTTACGACCGAGCAGTAGAAAAATTGCGCCAAGCGGACCACTGCATAGGTTGTGGAAAGTGTAACAAACACTGCCCGCAGAACATCAAGATTCCTCGACAGCTCCAGCGCATTGATGAGTTTGTGGAGAAGTTGAAGCAGGAGACGCTGTAGGTAGAGTACAACTGACAGAGTACAGAGTACAACTGACCATCCGGATGGCGCTCTCCCCCTGTTTATAGGGGGAGGGGACCGCCTTGGCGGTGAGGGGGTGCCAAATATATTCCGCATGGCATCCTCCTAACTACTCACTCCTAACTACTCACTTAACTTTGCACCCCCTCACCACTTCGTGGTCCCCTCCCCCTATAAACAGGGGGAGAGCGCCATCCGGACACACTACAGTCTAGTTTCTCACCGCGCCAGCCATTTCTCCTTTCTCATTTCTCCTTTCTCATTTCCCCAAAATGCACACCCTCATCCCCCTACTCCACCAAGGCAAATTCTCTTGCGTCATCCGCAAGGGAGACGCGGTGCGTACGTTTACGCAGCGTGGGGTAGCCGACCTGTTTTACCTGCTAACCCACGACACCCCCTTCCTACTTGGTTGCAGCATTGCAGACAAGGTGGTGGGCAAGGGTGCTGCGGCGCTGATGGTGAAGGGAGGCGTAGCGCAGGTTTATGCCGACATCATCAGCGCTCCCGCTTTAGCACTGCTGCAAGAGCAGGGCATTGCGGTGAGTTACGCCGAAGTGGCGGAGGGCATTCGTAACCGCGCCGGCACGGACATGTGCCCCGTAGAAAAGCGCTGCCTGCCGCTTGAAAATATTGACGAGATGGTCGGCGAAATCCGCGACTTTTTGATGCAAATTAGGGTGAAAAAAGAACCCTAATTAGAGGTCAGAAAAACTATACCTATTTTCGTGAAAATTATTAGTAACCTAAAAAAAATTATTAGTAACATATTTTAAATTATTAGTAACCTAATTTTGACCCTCAAAAACTGCCTTTAGGTTACTAATAATGCGCCTAAAAATTCAACCGTTATGGAATACCTACCTCAAGCCTCAACGCTCACGCTTAGTAATGCGCGCACCTACCTTTTTGCTGTGCTTTTCACCGTGGGTAACGTAGTGCTTCCACAGCTTTGCCACCTCCTGCCGCAGGGCGGACTCATCTTCCAGCCCCTATACTTCTTCACGCTCATCGCCGCTTGCCGTTTCGGTTGGCGTGTAGCGTTGCTCACGGCGGTAGCAAGTCCGCTGATTAACTCCCTGCTGTTTGCCATGCCCTCGGGCGCAATGCTTCCCGTCGTGCTGATTAAGTCGGTGGTGTTGGCTCTCGGCGTGAGTTATGCAATGACCAGAAAAGTTCGCAACCCCCAACTGATGGCAATAATAGTTATCCTTGGTGCGCACCTCCTTGGCGCGATTACGGAATGGGCATTGCTTTCAAGTATGAACACCTTGAAGTATTGCTTGCCTGGAGCAGTTTTACAAGTTGTACTAACAGCATGTTTAATTGGTAGCACCCGTCAAAACAGGTCTTAAAAAATCAAGGGAAGGTCTCCCCTTCCCTCATCACCTTATAACCTCATCACCTCAAAACCTTATACTCATGTTTGGAATTGGCTTTCAAGAAATCGTCATTATAGCCCTCGTCGTATTGCTCTTCTTTGGCGGTAAAAAAATCCCCGAATTGATGAAGGGATTAGGCAAGGGCGTGCGCAGTTTTAAGGATGCGATGAACGGCAAAGACGCTGAGGGCGAAGACGATAAGAAGTAAACGCTGCGCTGTGACTTCCGCTCCACAAAACTTTTGGGAGCATCTTGACGAACTCCGCGGGAGCATCATCAAGATGCTGATTGCCGTGACGATTTGCGCCGTTGCGGCCTTCTGCTTTAAGGCAGAACTCTTCGACCTCCTGCTTGCGCCCTGCGAGGAAAACTTTTTTACCTACCGCCTGCTGGAATCCATCGCGGCGTGGGTAACGTCGGGCGAAGCGTCGGGGTTGGCGCCACTCGAAGTGCAGTTGATCAACACGGGACTTGCCCACCAGTTTTTGCTCCACCTCAAGGCGGCATTCTTCGTGGGCGTCTTGGCAGCGTCGCCCTACATTATCTACCTGCTGTTCCACTTTATAGCCCCCGCACTCTACGCCCGCGAGCGCAGCTGTGCCGTGCGCCTCGTGGTGAGTGGGTACGTCATGTTTGGACTGGGGTTGCTGCTCACCTACTACCTCATCTTCCCCCTCACCTTCCGCTTCTTGGGCACGTATCAAGTGAGCGAGGCGGTGGCAAATACCGTAACACTGGCGTCATACCTTGAAACGCTCTTGATGTTGTCACTCTCAATGGGCATCGTGTTTGAGATACCCGTGATTTGCAGCATCTTAGGTCGCTTTGGACTGCTCCACGCCAGCATGATGACCCACTACCGCCGCCACGTCATTGTAGGCCTGCTCATCCTTGCCGCCATCATCACCCCCACGGCGGATGCCTTCACCCTCATGCTTGTAACCATCCCCATGTGGTTGCTTTACGAAGTGAGCATCTTAGTGGTGCGCAGCACGAAGCGTGACGCATAAAAAAATGGGGCACTCGTATGCCCCAAAAATGTAACAATTTTTCGCTACCTGATACTCTTGATAATCAACAGGTTAGATACCCCTAAAATTATTAGTAACTTATTTTAAATTATGTTACTAATAATTTTTTTTAGGTTACTAATAATTTTCACTACAAGTAGTTTAGTTTTTTTGCGCAAGGGTTTTAGTGTTTCAACCCCTCGAAAACATACCGATGGTAGTGCTCAAAAAAAAGTTGCCTCCCGTGTGGGAAGCAACTTTTTTAGTTTGTATTAAAGTCCCTTGCCGTGGCAATTCTTAAACTTCTTTCCGCTACCGCAAGGACAGGGGTCGTTGCGTCCGGGAAGTTGTTCCTTCACGATGGGCTGAGGAGCGCGTTCGCGGGTGTCGCGCTGTGCTGCCTTCTGCATGGAATTATCGGGCGACTGGTTGCCTGCGTGTGATTCCTGCAACTGCTGCTTGGGGCGCTCGGGCTCGGGCGCTGCCTCACGCACCTGTTGGGGTGCCTGCACAGGGATTTGTGCGCGCATCAAAGTGGCTACGGTAGAGTTGTTAATCTTGTTCACCATATCGTCGAAGAGCTTCACACTCTCGAGCTTAAAGATAAGAAGGGGATCCTTCTGCTCGTAGCTGGCGTTGTGTACAGAGTGCTTGAGTTCGTCAAGGGCGCGGAGGTTTTCCTTCCAAGCATCGTCGATGTTGTGGAGGAGGATGGCCTTTTCAAAGTCCTTCACCACTTCCTTGCTCTCACTCTCGTACGCCTTCTGGAGGTTCGTGCGAATGTTGTAAACGAGCTTGCCGTCCGTGATGGGGATGAGGATATTCTCATAAACATGCGCCTGCTGTTCGTACACCTGCTTGATAACAGGAACCGCGATTTCGGCAAGGCGATCCGTACGGCGCTTGAAGTTTGCCATAGCAGCCTCGAAAGCACGCTCGAAGAGGTCTTCCTGCTTCATAGAGGAGTATTCTTCAGCAGTGAAGGGCGCGTCCATCGCCATAATTTCGATGAAACTATCACGGCACGCATCGTAATCAGCACTCTTTTCCACGATGTAGATACAGCGGTCCCAAATCATGTTTGAGATGTCCATGCCAATACGTTCACCCATGAGGGCGTGGCGGCGCTTTTCGTAAATCACAGAGCGCTGCTTGTTCATCACGTCATCGTATTCGAGGAGGCGCTTACGGATGCCGAAGTTGTTTTCTTCCACCTTCTTCTGCGCACGTTCGATGCTGGAATTGACCATAGGCGCTTCGAGCACTTCACCTTCCTTAAAGCCGAGCTTGTCCATCACCTTCGAAATCTTGTCACCACCATTGAGGCGCATGAGTTGGTCTTCGAGTGACACGAAGAAGATTGACGAACCAGGGTCTCCCTGACGACCAGCACGACCACGGAGCTGGCGGTCTACACGACGGCTTTCGTGGCGCTCCGTACCGATGATGGCAAGACCACCTGCGGCCTTCACTTCGTCGCTCAACTTGATGTCGGTACCACGACCCGCCATGTTGGTGGCAATCGTTACGGCACCCTTACCATCGGTGCTACGACCCGCATTCTTTACGATGTCGGCTTCCGCTTGGTGAAGCTTCGCGTTCAACACCTGGTGAGGAATGTCACGCATACGGAGCATACGGCTGAGGAGTTCCGAGATTTCTACGCTTGTAGTACCAACGAGCGTGGGGCGACCGGCATTGCGCTCCTTGATAATCTCTTCGATTACGGCAGCATACTTTTCGCGGTTGGTCTTATAGACACGGTCGTTCTGGTCGTTGCGGTTATTGGCGGGACCGTTGAGGTCCTTCCACTGCATATTGGTGGGGATTTCCACCACGTCGAGTTTGTAGATGTTCCAAAGTTCACCCGCTTCCGTACTTGCCGTACCAGTCATACCAGAAATCTTGTGGTACATGCGGAAGTAGTTCTGAAGGGTAATCGTAGCGAAGGTCTGCGTAGCCGCTTCCACCTTTACGTGTTCCTTTGCTTCTACCGCCTGGTGGAGACCGTCACTCCAGCGGCGACCTTCCATAATACGGCCCGTTTGTTCGTCAACGATCTTCACCTGACCGTCCATTACGACGTAGTCCACGTTGAGGTCGAACATCGAGTACGCCTTCAAGAGTTGCTGGATGGTGTGGATACGCTCACTCTTTACGGCATAGTCGGCATAGAGTGCGTCCTCGCGAGCGATGCGTTCTTCATCGGGGAGTCCCATAGCCTTGAGCGCAGAAATTTCAGCCGTAATATCGGGAAGCACGAAGAGTGTTTCGTCACCCACCTGCTGTGCCAACCACGCAGTACCCTTATCCGTGAGGTCGCAAGAGTGCATCTTTTCATCCGCCACGAAGTAGAGGGGCGCAACTGCCTCGGGCATGCGCTTGTTGTTGTTCTCCATGTAGATTTCTTCCGTGCGGAGCATACCCGTCTTCACACCCGGTTCAGAGAGGAACTTGATGAGGGGCTTGTTCTTGGGAAGTGCCTTGTGCGAACGGAAGAGCTGGAGGAAACCTTGCTCACGCTGTTCCTTATCTCCCGACTCCACGAGTTTCTTTGCCTCAGTGAGGAGTTGGGTAGCCAACTGCTTCTGAACGGTCACGAGTTTTTCCACAAGGGGTTGGTACTGCTCAAAAAGTTGAACATCACCCTTGGGCACAGGACCTGAAATGATGAGTGGCGTACGGGCATCGTCGATGAGCACAGAGTCTGCTTCGTCGACAATAGCGAAGTTGTGCATGCGCTGAACGAGGTCCTTGGGACTCATCGCCATGTTGTCGCGCAAGTAGTCGAAACCAAATTCGTTGTTTGTACCGTAAGTGATATCCGCTTGGTACGCACGGCGACGCGCTTCTGAGTTGGGTTGGTGCTTGTCGATACAATCTACCGAAAGTTCGTGGAACAAGTAAAGGGGAGCGTTCCAGCGGGCGTCACGCTTCGCGAGGTAGTCGTTCACCGTTACGACGTGCACACCATTACCTGTAAGGGCGTTCAAATAAATAGGCAAGGTAGAAGTAAGCGTCTTACCTTCACCCGTAGCCATTTCGGCAATCTTACCCTGATGGATGGCTACGCCACCAAACAACTGGCAGGGATAGGGGTCCATGTTCCAGTCGCTTTCTTCAAAGTCATCGTCGTAAAGCGCCTTATCACCGTCAATCTGCACCACGTCGGGATACATCACCGCCATCTCGCGGTCGAAGTCCGTTGCGGTAAGCACGGTGTCGAAGCGACCTGTGCTGTCCTTGAAACGGCGGCAGGTAGATTTTACGATAGCAAAGGCTGTGGGGAGCACTTCATTAAGTTTTTCTTCGTAGCGCTCAAGGATTTCCTTTTCGAGTTTGTCAATCTTCTTGAAAATAAACTCGCGCTCCTCAATGGGAGTGTCTTCAATCTTTGCCTTAAGCGTATCAATTTCCTTGCGGAGTTCATCGCCAGACGACTGTACAATCTTCTTCAATTCACGTGTCTTCGCACGGAGGTCGTCGTTTGAGAGCGCATCAATCTCGGGATAAATGCGGAGAATTTCGTCGACAATAGGTTTAATTGCCTTGATGTCGCGCTGTGATTTTGTACCAAAAAGTTTGGTGAGGAATTTAAATATGTCCATAGTGTTTTTGAGTTTCTAAATTTAAGCTTGAGTAACGAGTCACCTTGCCTTATTGTTGTTGCAAGGAAAGCGGAGCGTTGCTACAAGCATTCGGGGCGCGGATGCGCATCACCTTGGAGAGCGTGGGCGCGATGAAATCTATCGTAACGGGCGTGTCAATCTTTGCACTTGTAGTAGTGTGCCCGTAGAAAATAATGGGGAAAGGAATGTACGACGCTCTCACCAACTGATTCTCCTTGGTGTCAGCATTCACATAGCGCCACCCGGGAGCGATTTCTAAGAAGATATCGCCAGAAGTCATGGCGTTATACCCGCCTCGGATTCTGCTGATACCCGGAGTCCAAGCGCCTTGTAGCAGGCGTTGAGAAGTATAAACGTCCTTTACGCCGGAGAACTGAAGGAGTAAGTCTTGCGCACGTTCAAGGAGTTCGGTCAAACTGATTTGGCGCTCCTCAATAAGTTTGTGGTTGAGGTAGAACTGCGTGCCATGAGTTGCTTCAACAAACTGCCCGGGACCGTAAATCGCAGCCAAGTAGATGTTGAGCATACTGGCCGTGCGCACCACGTCAAACTTACCGGTGGGAATGCGGTAGGTAGAAAGGTCTGCACTTTCCTCATCGGCATAACCTGAAGAGGTCAGTACGAAAAGGGCGTTCTCACGTCCTACCTTCTTTTCTACGGTCTGAATCAACTCTGCCAAAGCACGGTCGAGGCGCACGTAAATATCTTGCAATTCTATGGGCGCTACGGAAGCCGTCTGGTGGCGAAAATTGCCAGCGTAGAAGGTTACGGAGAGGTAGTCGGTAATATCATCGCGACCAATCATTGTATTGGTCAGGCAGGAGGTAGTGAGCAATCCCACTTCCTCATTGATAAGTCCACAGGTCTTATAATCGAGGAAGGCGGTCTCCGTCTTGAACTTGTGCTTAAAGGGATCCTTCACACCGCCCGAGAGGAAGTAACTGAAGTTGCCCGTCAGGGGATTGATGGGTTGCCACGTCGTAGCTTTTACCTTCTCAGGAATATTCTGAAACTGGTTGTGCACCGTCACCCATGCAGGAAGACCACCGTAGTAAGAAGAACTTACCCAATTACCCGAGTTATCGTCCAACCACAGGGCGCAGTTCGCGGCATGACCCGCCGAGAAAACCGCCGCTTCGCGGAAGGGCGCAATGGCATAAACAAGCGCCTTACCTTCGGATGCCACTTTGAGTTCGTCACCTATGGTAGTTACGCCAAGATGCTTGGGAGAGGTTGCATCCGTAGTACCCGCGCCGGTGTACTTACTATCGTCGCAACAGAAGACAGGGCGCAGCGTCTTGCGGTCAATCCATTTCTTACCCGTAACGCCGTGGTTCGAGGGAGAAGTTCCCGTAGCGAGGGACGCAGATGCCGAAGCCAAATCGGGGTTTGCCAAAGGATATTCCGCCTGTGTATAAACGCGCCCTTCGCTCAAGAGTTTCTTAAAACCTTCCTCGCCATAGAGTGGCATGAAGGCCTCAAGATAATCCGAGCGCAACTGGTCTACAAGTATGTTCACCACCACGCGTGGCACACCATTCGCCGCCTTACTTCCCTGCGCCGAAGAGAGCGTAGAGACGGCAAGCAGGAGCGACAGCAGCAAGGTTGTGCGATGCGTATTTGAGGGAATATTTTTCATATTTTACTATAAGTTCTGAGTTATCCCATCCGCACGGCGCTCTCCCCCTGTTCATAGGGGGAGGGGACCACCGCAGGTGGTGAGGGGGTGCTTTTTCCGAAAGAATAAAATGAAGTGAGTTACATCAGAGATTATTGGAATGCGACTAAGCACCCCCTCACCGCTTTGCGGTCCCCTCCCCCTATGAACAGGGGGAGAGCGCCATTCGGATTATATGCACATCTTTTATTTTGTCATTACCTTTCCAAAATTCAACACTGCCAACACTCCTACCACCAACCACACGGCGCCAACCACGCCCTGCGCATGGAGCATGCCCACGCCAAAAGCATAGGCGGCAAGCAACGTGAGTTGCACGAAAGGATAGTAATTGCGGTGGCCTTTACTCACCGTCCACCACTGGTAAGGTATTGCTAACAGCGGTAGGGGATTGAGCAGGAGCAGGTTCCAGTTATTGTCCACGGCTGGGTGTTCGGAGAAGAAGCAGAGGGTGAAGATGATGCACCCCGCCAATCCTTGCACGAGCAAGAGGGGTGTTTCAACGGCGTAGAACGTCTTTCGCCACCCCAATCTTAACAGCACAACAAGCACTACGGACAGTGCGAGCAGCGCTCCAAACACAACTTGAGGACTCATCAGATGCGGCGCAAATTGCGTACTGTCTTCGGTCAAGCGCACCTCTTTCTTTACCAACGGACGCTCATTTCCTAACGAGTCCGTTACCGTTGCGCCCGCCACAAGGCGCTCTGCATAAAGCGGAGCGAACATTTGTCCGCGCACACCGATAAGTGTGTCGACCTCCATGCCGAGCAGCACGTTCTGAACGAAGTAATCCCAGGGGTTACGCGCCGTATGTTCCTTCACCAATGCGCGAAAGGTCTTCCCAGGTTCTGCTTCGGGAAAGGCAACCTGCCCCTCCACCGCCTTCGCCACCATATCCACGGCACGCGTCACGCAATTATCTTCCAAGAAATTGTAGCGATACACACGATTTTCGGGGCGCGCATTTTCATTCAGCAATGCCTGCAAGCGCTTCGACTCAGCGGGCGTCAAGTTCAACACCTGCTCATCCATGCGTCTGCCCTGCGCTGCATAGGCATAGTGGAAGTACGGATACATCGTTACGCCCAGCATGTAGTCGGTCTTGCCGAGGATAAAGCGCAGCACGAAGTTGTCACTCTCGAAGTCGAAGATGCCGTAGTTATACACATAGTCCGTACCCTGCTCCAAGTCCATCACGCGCAAAGCCGAATGGCCGTAAAGTTCGTAGGTCAAGTCGCCAGGGTGGCACGTTATCAAACTTACCACGACCGACTTGCCCTCCACCGCCTCCGCCTTACTTTGCGCGGGCAGCATGAAGAGCAACAACAGGGTCAAGTATAGAGCATGTAAACTACGCATTATCCTGCAAAGGTACTGCTTTTTTATATATAATAAGGAGTGCCACGCCCGCTTTTTTCAATAAACACCAAGCAAACCACTTTTTTGGACGTTAATTCTATACTTTCAGGTGCAAAATCCATGCCAATTCTCCACGCCACCTGGGTCTTCACTCCCCCACCCTCGCCCCAACATTCACGACGCTTTGTCGCCCGCAACTCCACCTCTTCGTCGCCTCAAAAATGTAACAATTTTTCGCACGCCAATACACCTGATAATCAACAACTTAAACCTACCCCAAATTATTAGTAACCTTTTTTAAATTATCTTACTAATAAATTTTTTTAGGTTACTAATAATTTTTACTACAATAGATATAATTTTTTGCGCAATGGGTTTAGGGGTAAAATTAGGGGGTTGGATTAGGATGAAATGGGGTATAAAAACGACCATCCTCCTTGTGCGCTCCCAAAGGTGGGACACACGAGGAGGATGGTTTACTTCTCGGTTACAACATTCCGCTTGCAGCTTCCGCGCAACGCTCACCATCGACCGCCGCACTGACTATGCCGCCCGCATATCCCGCTCCTTCGCCACAAGGATAGAGTCCTTCAAGGCGGACGTGGACAAGGGTTTCGCCATTACGGGGAATGCGCACAGGGGCTGAGGTGCGCGTCTCGGTAGCAATGAGTTGCGCCTCGTTAGTCAAGAATCCGCGACTGCGCTGTCCGAAGGTCTGGAAACCCTCTGCCAAGCGGGTGGTGACGAACTTAGGCATCCAGAAATGTAAGGGGGATGCGATGAGTCCAGGGGAATAACTCGTAGCGGGCAAATCGGCAGAAAGTTTGCGGTTTACGAAATCGTGCATGCGCTGTGCGGGAGCCGTTTGTCGGCGGTTGCCTTGTATCCAGCACGCACGCTCAAGCGCTTCTTGGAAATACATCATGCGCAGCGGATTTTCGGCAGCTCCGAAGTCCTTATGCACACTCGCAAACGCTTCATCCTGAAAGGCTTCTTGCATAAACGGACGGAGTTCGCCATCGAGGTCTTCCAAGCGGGTTTCTACCACCATGCCGGAGTTGCTCCATGCCGTGTTGCGCGTCGAGGGACTCATGCCATTGACCACAAGTTGCTCGGGACCACTTGCCGCTGGGACTACTACGCCACCGGGGCACATACAGAAACTATAGACTCCGCGACCGCCGCACTGGGCAACGTAACTGTATTCCGCCGCGGGGAGGTACTTTCCGCGACCTTCGCGGTTGTGGTACTGAAGTTGGTCAATGAGGTGCGAAGGATGCTCCAAGCGCACACCCACAGCAATGCCCTTCGCCTCGAGTTCGATGCCCGAAGCGTGAAGGTAGCGATAGACGTCGCGTGCAGAGTGCCCCGTGGCCAAGATTACGGGACCCTGAAAACTACGTCCGTCTGCCGTTTCCACACCTACCACCTTCGTGCCCTCGTGCACCAAAAGGCGGTCCACACGACAGTTAAAGTGCACCTCGCCTCCGCTACGGCGAATCTGCTCACGCATATTTTCGATAATGCGGGGGAGTCGGTCGGTGCCGATGTGCGGATGGGCGTCCACAAGTATGTCGGTCGAGGCGCCGTGCTGGCAGAAGACACGCAAAATCTTATCTACATTCCCACGCTTCTTCGAGCGGGTGAACAATTTACCGTCAGAGTAAGCACCCGCACCGCCTTCGCCGAAGGAATAGTTACTTTCGCTGTCCACAAGGTGCTCACGACTGATGCGCGCAATGTCTTTGCGTCGCTCGTGCACGTCTTTTCCGCGCTCCAACACAATGGGGCGCTTACCCAATTCGATAAGACGCAGGGCGGCAAAGAGTCCACCAGGCCCTGCTCCCACAACAATGACGGGCGCAGCACCTTCGACGTTCGGATACTCAATAGGCGCAAAGTCCAACGTGGGAGGTTCTTCATTAACGTAAGCGTCCACGGTGAGGTTTACGTAAATCGTGCGTTGGCGCGCGTCAATACTGCGCTTGCGCACCTTGACCGCCGTCACGCTTTTGGGATTTACCCCCAATTCACGGGCAACATATTTTCGGAGTTCCGCATCTTGTGCCGCCACAGAGGGATACAGGCGGAGGGAAAGAGTTCTCATTTGAAAGGTAAAAGGAGAGAAATTAAACCGGATGGCGCTCTCCCCCTGTTTATAGGGGGAGGGGACCGCTCTAGCGGTGAGGGGGTGCAAAATATGGGTGAGTTAAACATTTTATATCCCCAACGGGAACATTTATTTCGGCACCCCCTCACCACTTCGTGGTCCCCTCCCCCTATAAACAGGGGGAGAGCGCCATGCGGAACAAGTTTCGTTTACTTGTTTACTGATTTTAAATATTTGACACGCGTAACACATCCGCAAATACGCCTGCCGCCGTCACGGCAGCACCTGCGCCGTAGCCCTGAATAAGCATGGGATATTCGCGATAGCGTTCTGTGTTGAGCAGAATGATATTGTTGGAACCCTCCAAGTCATAGAAGGGGTGGCCAAGGGGAATTTCGCGCAAGCTTACCTTACCCTTGCCGTCTGCCCACTCTGCTACGAAGCGCCAACGCTTATTCTCGCTCACGAGACGCTGACGCTCAGCCTCGAATTGGGCATCAAGGGCGGGCAGACCTGCCCAGAATTCGTCAATAGTGCCATCGAAGAGCGACGCAGGGATAAAGAGGTTCTTTTCAATCTCATCTGCCTCTACGCGGTAGCCACTTTCGCGTGCCAAAATCGTAATCTTGCGAATCACATCCTTACCTGAGAGGTCGATACGGGGGTCGGGTTCGCTGTAACCGGCTTCCTTTGCCATCTGCACCGCCTTGCTGAGGGGAATATCTGCTGAAAGGGTGTTAAAGACAAAGTTCAGCGTGCCACTCAATACCGCTTCGATGCGCAAAATCTTGTCACCCGAAGCACGGAGGTCGTTAATCGTGTTGATAATGGGCAGACCCGCACCTACATTCGTTTCAAAGAGGTATTTCACTCCGCGTTCGCGAGCCAAGAGTTTCAAGTGTTCGTAATTATCATAGTCTGAAGACGCCGCAACCTTGTTTGCCGCCACCACTGATACGTTAGCGCTGAGAAGACGTCCGTATTGCGCTGCCACCTCTTCGCTTGCTGTACAATCCACAAAGACTGAGTTGAAGATGTTCATCTCCAAGATTTCATCCACCATGCGTTCTACACCACCTTCTTTACCACTTTCGGCAAGGATTTCCTTATAGCGCGCAGGGTCAATACCTTCGCGAGAGAAGGCTGCCTTTGTGCGACCACAAACGCCCACAAGGTTGACTTTCAAGCCGCGTTCTTCCATCAGCATTTGGCGTTGTGCAGCCAACTGTTGGAGAAGGCTACCGCCTACAGTGCCAGTTCCGCACAAGAAGACGTTAAGTTCCTCGTGCTGACTGAGAAAAAAACTGTCGTGAAGCACGTTGAGCGCCTTGCGCAACTGATGTTTTTCAACCACAAAGGAAATGTTCATTTCCAATGCGCCTTGCGACATTGCGCAGATGCTGATACCGTTCTTGCCTAAGACAGTAAAGAGTTTGCCTGCCGTACCTGAATGTTGCTTCATGCGTTCGCCGACCACGGCTACGGTAGCCAGTCCGTCCTGCTTGCTGGTGTGGTGCATCGCACCGTCTTGAATTTCCTTTTCAAACTCCTTGTCGAGTAACTGACACGCCTTTTCGGCATCCTGAGTAGTGACACAAAGTGAAGTGCTCGTTTCTGAAGAAGTCTGGGCTACCATGAAGACGCTGATACCTCCCTTAGCGAGCGTAGCAAAAATGCGACGGTTCACACCAACTACCCCTACCATCGAAAGACCACTCACTGTGACGAGCGACATTTCGTTAACCGAAGAAATACCACGGATGGGGCTCTTGCTACTTGCCGCTTTGGCGTGAATCACACTGCCTTTCGCCGTGGGGTTAAGGGTATTCTTGATGAGGATAGGGATATTCTTTACACAAACAGGGTAAATCGTGGGCGGATACACCACTTTCGCGCCGAAGTTGCAGAGTTCCATCGCCTCACCATAGGTCAATTCATCAATGGTATAGGCGGTAGAAATCACGCGGGGGTCGGCAGTCATAAATCCGTCTACGTCGGTCCAAATTTCAAGTACCTCCGCATCGAGTGCCGCCGCAAGAATGGCTGCTGTAAAGTCGGAACCACCGCGTCCGAGGTTTGTTGTAGCTCCAGTTACGGCATCCGTAGCGATGAAACCACCCATCACGGCAATTCCCTGGTGATGGGCAAAGTTGTCAAGGATATTTTTGTTCGTGAGGTCGTAATCTACGAGGTGCTTGTCGCCCTGACGCATAGTCTTAAAGAGGGTACGGCTGTCGTAATGCTTAGCATCGTCGATGAAGGTCGCCACGATGAGCGACGAGAGGCGTTCGCCAAACGCCACAATGGCATCTGCCGTCTTCTGCGTGAGGTCTTGGATGAGATACACGCCATGGAGGATGCTGCGCAAGTCGTGGAAGAGCGTCTCAAGGTCGTTCATGAGCGCCGCCTGCTTTTCCTCAGCAATCTCCGTCTTCACCAAGTCGAGGTGACGGCGGATAATAGCGTCGAGATCGCCGATATAGGCAATATCCCCTGCCCCTGCGCGCTTGCCAAGGGCAATGAGTTTATCAGTAATGCCGCCGAGCGCCGACACCACCACTATCAGCGGTTGGTCAGCGCCTTCAGCAATTTTCTTTATATTGTGTAATCCAATAACGGAACCTACTGAGGAACCGCCAAATTTTAGTACTTTCATAATTTAGTGTGTTGGTGGGAATGTTTAGAATCTTGAGATTGGTTAAATACTTCAGTAGTCGTTAAAAATACCAGTCTCGGACTTCATAAATATTTACGAAAAGCAGACAACGGTATGCGACCTATTTATTGAAAGGCAGATCGTAAGATGGATTTTATTTCTCCACCACAGTTTCCTCATTACCTTTCAAAACAGCCTCCAATTTATCTAAACAATCTGAATGTTGATCATAGTGGGTAGTATAGTCTGCTCTCATTATTTTGGGGAACCCGAAATCAATGCGTTCACTGTCTTTACTTAAACCATGATTGTATTCCTTATCCATACCTACCAGGTTGAACAGGAATCCTTGGTCATTTTTGACAATATGGATGATAAAGGGATTTTCCTTTTTCTTGTCGGTGTCAATACCTATGCTAAGGTCTTTGTAGGGGTCACTTTCTGCATTACGCAAAGTTTTCCAACTCACACTTCTGCCAGGCTCTGTGATGAGGGTTTCTACCCATTGGTCCACCCTACTTTCTACGTCAGCAAAACTATCGTTGGTCTTTACCTGTCGGTATCTCATCTTCTGAAATATACGTACGATAAGCTTCAATGCCTCTATAGAAAAAACAAGCACTATTATATAGGGACCATGTTCGTCATCTATTTGAACTGCAAAGAAGAAAAGTGTAGTGCAGAATACAAACTCTATTACATGGAAACATATTCCCTCCACTACAGTCTTGTGCATAAAGGAAAGACGTTTCTTCTGCACTGCCATTGCGCAGATATCCATTTCAGCTTTCGCCTTAAATTTCTTGCTTAAATAGGTACTACAACGCAAGGTTATGAATTTAAGAACGAGTATAATGACAAGTATAACTGTTAGAACGCCTAAAAATTTAAGTATCAAAAGTATCATTGTAAAAAATCTTGTAGTGGAGACCACCAATATTTTGTTTCTGTTCCAATAAACACCTATGCTATGCGGACTAAATTTTACCTTGGGGCATTGGTGATCATTTGTGGGCTTACAATTTCACCTTACGCTTCGCCAACTTACTCTCATTCTGGAGGCGGTCGAGCGCAGTCACGACATAGGTGTATTTCGTCTTGCCATCCTTGTAAGGAAGTTTATACATTGTCTTATCCGTAATCGCTACGATGTTCTTAGGATTGTCAATGTTTACTTTTTCCTTACCCTCGAAGCGATAGATGACGTACTTCGTAGCCTTCTCTAAGTCGCCCTGCCCCGCAGGTGCTTGCCAGAAGAGGTAATACCCGTCGGGCATCCAGAGCGCCTTGAGTTTCTTCACCTTACCCGGTGCCTCATCATCGAGGAAGGGCATGAGGGGTTGCAAAGCGGGCGTTGCATGATAATTGTATGCTAATTGAGAAGCATAACCTCCCTCGTTGCGCACCACGGCCGCGCTGTACCACATGCAAGAACCGTCAATGTTGGGAAGGGTGCGCTGCAGGCGGAACTTGTCTGCCATCTGATTTTTAGAAGAATCCGTCTTGCTCTTTGCCTTCACCGTGCGCTCAACATCCTGCCCAATGATGAGGGGACGGTTGCTGGCATAGCGCGACCACCAACGGATGAGTTCTTCATAATCCGCCGCCTTATGGCCAATTTCCCAGTAGATTTGGGGCACGTTATAGTCCACCCAACCCTTATTCACCCAGAAAATGATGTCGGCATAAAGGTCGTCGTAATTCTGTAGGCCGTTTGTCTTACTACCCGGCACAAAACCGCCATCGCGCTCGTTGTGATAAATGCCAAAGGGGCTTACGCCAAACTTCACCCAGGGTTTTGCGCGGTGAATTGTTTTCGAGAGTTTTTCAATAAAGCAATTCACGTTGTAGCGACGCCAGTCGGCACGATTCTTATACCCATTGCTGTAAAGTTTAAAGGCCTCATCGTCGGGAATTGTGCGCCCGGGTTCGGGGTAAGGGTAGAAGTAGTCGTCGATGTGGAGGCCGTCGATATCGTAACGCTTCACGATGTCTTCCACCACCTTGCAGATGTACTCATGGTTCTCGGGCAAACCGGGGTCGAAGATAAGGAGGTCGCCATAACTGAAAAAGCGCTCCGGATTTTGGATGTAGGGGTGCGACACCGCCAGTTCCGTAGTGCCCTTCGTCTTCGCGCGGAAAGGGTTAATCCATGCGTGGAGCTCCATATTGCGCTTGTGACATTCCTGTACCATCCACGCCAAGGGGTCCCAGTAAGGCGAAGGCGGTTGTCCCTGACGCCCCGTCAAAAATCTTGACCAGGGTTCGTAAGGACTCTGATAAAGCGCATCAGCCTCACCACGTACCTGAAAGATTATCGTATTGATGCCACAAGCCTGGAGCACATTGAGTTGGTTCGTAAGATTCGCCTGCATCTGGTGGCGACTCATACCCTGAAATTGCCCATTGATAATTTGAATCCAAGCTCCGCGAAATTCGCGCTTCGGCGCTTCTTGCGCAAACGCCAAGAAGGGAAGGAGCGTAAGTAAAAACAAGAAAATCCGTTTCATTATGTTTGTTTAGTCGTCTAATTTCGGGCTTCGTGAAAGGCACATGCGGTCTTTTCTGCCCCTTGTGTTGAAAATAATACGCGCCAAAGTTAATGCTTTTTCGGATTTTAGAGCGCCCTACTCTTTAATAATTTTTAATAATAATAAGGAGATCGCCTCAACCTGCATTTACAAACGCCCAAAATGTCACAATTTTTCGCACACAAATACCACTGATAATCAACACCTTAGACCTATCTAAAATTATTAGTAACCTATTTTAAATTATCTTACTAATAATTTTTTTTAGGTTACTAATAATTTTTTTTAGGTTACTAATAATTTTTACGAAAATAGATATAGTTTTTCGCACAACGGTTAGCGCAAAAAACAACTCCCTATTATTTCAAATCATCAGTGAGATAATTCAAAATAACAGGGAGTTATTTTTCAGTCAGTGGCAACGGCGTTTTACCACGTTCGGTTCAAGGGGTAGCACATCCCCTTAACCGTTCATTATCAGTAACGCTCCGTCTCGGGCATCTACCACAATGGGCAATTCCTTAACCACCGTGCCCGCCAAAATATCGTAACTCAACCGATTGAGTAACATGCGCTGCAGGGCACGCTTCACGGGGCGCGCTCCGAAATGCGGGTCGTAACCTTCGTGGGCAATCAATTCAAGCGCTGCTTCCGTCAATGAAAGCGTTACTTGTTGGTCCGCCAAACGGCGGCGAATTTGATCTACTTGGAGGCGCACAATTTCCTTAATGTCCGACTCGCTCAAGGGGTGGAAGAGGATGATGTCGTCTACACGGTTCAGGAACTCGGGACGGATGGTTTGCTTCAACATTCCCATAACTTCATCCTTCAACGTTTCGCCTTCGCGAGCGAAGAAGTCTTCGTTCGACGTTCCCGCCTCGCGTGCCGCGTCAAATCGTGCTTGAATGTGCGCACTGCCGAGGTTGGAAGTCATGATGATGATGGTATTCTTGAAGTTTACCGTACGCCCTTTGTTGTCCGTCAGGCGACCGTCGTCAAGCACTTGCAGGAGGATGTTGAACACGTCGGGATGTGCCTTTTCAATCTCGTCGAAGAGCACAACGGAGTAAGGTTTGCGGCGCACGGCCTCAGTGAGTTGTCCGCCTTCATCATACCCTACGTATCCCGGAGGCGCCCCCACGAGGCGACTCACACTGTGCTTCTCCTGATACTCACTCATGTCGATGCGCGTCATCATCTGCTCGTCGTTGAAAAGTAATTCTGCCAGCGCTCGCGCCACTTCTGTTTTACCTACCCCCGTTGTACCGAGGAAGATGAACGACCCAATCGGGCGCTTCGGGTCTTGAAGTCCCGCACGGCTACGAAGCACGGCGTCGGCAACGGCTGTAACCGCTTCGTCCTGCCCTATCACACGGTGGTGAAGTTCTTCATCAAGGTGCAACAGGCGTTCGCGCTCACTTTGAAGCATGCGCGTCACGGGAATACCCGTCCAACGGCTCACGATGTCGGCAATGTCGTCGGCGGTAACCACTTCTTTCACCATCGCCTCAGCACCTTGGCGCGCCTTGAGGTCACTCGTGAGTTGCTCCAAGCGTTGGTCGAGGGCAGGAAGGGCACTGTAGCGAATTTCGGCTACCTTTCCGTAATCCCCTTCGCGCTCTAAGCGTTCAGCGGTGAAGTTCAGTTGCTCCTTCTCCTGCTTGAGTTTTTGAATTTCGGCAAGCACACCGCGCTCACCCTCCCACTTCGCACGGAGGTCCTTAACCTGTTCTTCGAGCGTGGCAATTTCGGCATTTAAGGTCTCAAGTTTCTTCTCATCTCCCTCACGCTTAATCGCCTCACGCTCAATCTCGAGTTGGCGCAAGCGGCGCTGTGCTTCGTCCAACTCTTCGGGTTGCGAGTCACGCTCCATGCGGAGCTTCGCCGCCGCTTCGTCCATCAAGTCAATGGCTTTGTCGGGGAGGAAACGGTCGGAGATGTAGCGGTGAGAGAGTTGCACGGCTGCAATCAAGGCATCGTCTTGAATGCGCACGCGGTGGTGATTTTCGTAGCGCTCTTTGAGTCCGCGGAGAATGGAGATGGCATCTTCGGGAGAGGGTTCTTCCACCAAAACGGTCTGGAAGCGGCGTTCGAGCGCCTTGTCTTTCTCAAAATATTTCTGATATTCCTCAAGCGTAGTGGCACCAATACTGCGGAGTTCGCCACGCGCCAAAGCGGGTTTGAGAATGTTTGCCGCGTCCATCGCGCCCTCGCTCTTACCAGCGCCGACAAGCGTATGGATTTCGTCGATAAAGAGGATGATACTACCCTCAGCCGCCGTCACTTCATTGACCACGCTTTTCAGGCGTTCCTCAAATTCGCCCTTATACTTCGCTCCCGCCACGAGCGCTCCCATATCGAGGGAGTAAAGATGCTTATTCTTCAGATTTTCAGGCACGTCGCCGCGCACAATGCGCTCTGCGATGCCCTCAACAATGGCAGTTTTACCCGTACCCGGTTCGCCGATAAGAATAGGATTATTCTTCGTGCGGCGGCTCAGGATTTGGAGCACACGGCGGATTTCATCGTCGCGCCCAATGACGGGGTCGAGTTTGCCATTACGGGCTTCCTCAACGAGGTTTCGGGCATATTTTTCTAACGCTTGGTAAGTGTCTTCGCTCGAAGGCGAATCCACCTTCTTGCCCTTGCGGAGTTCGGCAATCGCCGCCTTCAACGCCGCCTCGTTCAGTCCGGCGTCTTTCAACATTCTGCCCGCCGTAGCATTTGATTTGAGCAAGGCGAGCAGCAGTGCCTCAAGACCGACAAACGAGTCGCCCTCGGACTTCGCAACTTCCTCCGCCTGGCGCAACACCGCCGAAGCGTCGCGGTCGAAATAGGGTTCGCCACCGCCCTGTACGCGGGGCAAACTGCGGAGTTCGCTTTCCACCACCGCAACCAACTGCTGGGCGTTCACACCCATTTTGCCAAGCAAAAACTGCGTTACATTTTCACCCACATGAAGCACACCGCGGAGCACGTGAGTGGGTGAAATGGCCTGCTGTCCGCCAGTTTGCGCAATCGAAGCCGCCTGCTGGATGGCTTCCTGCGCTTTGATGGTAAAATTCTGGAAATTCATAGTTTATAGGGTTGATTATTTAACTTTTTTTTAAGAGATTTTTCCGCTCTTCTATATCTTTGTAAATCAGTAGGTTATAATAGTGAAAATTATTAGTAAGATAATTTAAAATATGTTACTAATAATTTTTTTTAGGTTACTAATAATTTTTAGAAAAAGTATTATAGTTTTTTGGAGGTGGGATTTGCTTGATTTTTGCCTACACTTTTATTGTTGCGCAAAGCGTGCCCGAGGGCGCGCGTAAAGCCTTTTTAGTAATTTCTGCCGTTTTGGCGCAACGAAAAGCCCCATTCCTGCCAAAACGGCAGGGATGGGGCTAAGGATGTTGCTCCGAATGAGCGGGTTATCCCTTGGGGAGCACCTTATCCTTGGAGGTGCAGAGGTGCGCAAGGCCGCAGGTTTCGCAATGCGGTTTGCGCGCCGTGCAGGTGTAGCGACCGTGGAGCAGGAGCCAGTAGTGGGATGCGGCAACTGTTTCATCGGGGATGTAACGACGCAGGGCCTTCTCTACGGCATAGGGGGTTGTGGCGGTAGAAGGCACAAGGTTCAAGCGGTGACTCACACGGAAGACGTGCGTATCCACCGCGAGCGCCGCCTTTCCGAATGCCACGGCCTGAACTACGTTTGCCGTTTTACGCCCTACCCCTGGGAGGGTGGTAAGTTCTTCAAGCGTCGTAGGAACTTCCGAATGGAAGTCTGCCACCAAGCGCTGCGCCATCCCCACAAGGTGCTTCGCCTTATTATTGGGGTAACTCACCGAGCGGATGTACTCAAAAACCTCCTCGGGAGTAGCCTTTGCCAACGCTTCGGGCGAAGGATAAGCCGCAAAAAGGGCGGGCGTCACCTGATTGATGCGCTTGTCCGTACACTGCGCACTGAGCATCACTGCGATGAGCAGCTCAAACGGCGTAGTGTAGTCCAACTCCGTCTCGGTAGCGTCCATAATGCTGCCCAAGTACGACAGCACAGCGGTGATGCGGGCTTTGCGAGTTCTCATAACTGACAACGAGGACGTACCTCCCGTTTAATTCAGCGCCTGCAAGCGTGCGATGTACTTGCCGATAATATCAAATTCCAGATTAACCTTTGTGCCTACCTTAATCGCGTGGAAGTTGGTATTTTCAAAGGTGTAAGGGATGATGCAAACTTGGAAAGAATCTTCCGTGGGGTTGCAAACAGTGAGACTTACGCCGTTTACCGTCACGCTGCCTTTGTCCACCGTGAAATAACCACGGCGCGCCATGTCGGCGTCGTAGTTGTACTTGAATGTATAGATGTAAGAGCCCTGGGCATCTTCAAGCGCTACGCATTCAGCAGTTTCGTCTACGTGGCCCTGCACGATGTGACCGTCCAAGCGACCGTTCATCATCATAGAGCGTTCTACATTAACGAGCGAACCCACCTCGAGGCAACCCAAGTTAGAGCGGCGGAGCGTTTCGAGCATTGCCGTTACGACATAGGTATTGCCTTCAATCTTCACAACGGTAAGACACACACCATTGTGCGCCACACTCTGGTCAATCTTCAACTCTGAAGTGAAAGGGCATTCCAGCGTGAAGTGGATATTCTCTTGATCTTTTTCGATGGCAACAACGCGCGCCATGCCTTCTACAATTCCTGAAAACATTTTGGTGAGTTTATTATCAATATTAATTTCCGACAAAGATACAACTTTTTAGAGTAAAGATAAAAGATAAAAGATAAAAGATGCCGTGCGGAATATGGTCAAGCTTTTAACTTTGTGACCTTCTTGTCTACCCGAGCCTCGTCTACCGGTACGTTGTCTACTCGTCTACGAAAACACCTCTTTTGTCGATACCCCATATAAAAAGCATAGGGATAGCGAGGGGTAACAATATTTAATTTGTACTTTTGCAGGCACAAGAGAATTATCACATTTTATATATAGGAAAAACATGAACAAGGCCTTTGTATGTTCGGTAGCCCTTAGCGTGACTACCGCATTGGCTGCGCAGGAGCGCGTGTGGACGTTGCAGGAGTGCATCGACCATGCCCTTGAGCACAATATACAGTTGCGCAAAAGCCAATTAACTACTGCCACCGCGGCGGTGAGTGTGAAGGAGGCGAAAGCAGGGTTGTTGCCCTCGCTCAATGCGAACATTTCGCAGAATGTGCAGTATCGTCCCTTCCAGGAGTCTGCTACAAATTTTGTAAACGGAGGTATCGCTTCCTCTGCTGCCGACAAGGCGACGTGGAGCGGTTCGTATGGCGTGAGTGCGAGTTGGACCATCTGGAATGGCAGACAAAATACACTCAATGTCAAGTCTAATAAAATCAGTGAGCAGATTGCGGAGCAGGATTTCGAGATGCAAACCAATTCGATCCAAGAGCAAATTGCCAACCTCTACGTGCAGATTCTCTACATGAAGGAGGCGCTCAAGGTAAACCGCGAATTGTTAGAGCACGACTCTCTCGTTTATGCCCGTGGCGAACGCATGCTTGCCAATGGTCAGATTTCGCGCTCCGACCTCGCACAACTCAAGGCGCAGGTGAGCCAGGGACGCTACGATGTGGTGAACGTAGAATCGCAAATCAGCAGTGCGGAACTCTCCCTCAAGCAACTCTTGGAATTAGGTCCCACTGAACGCATTTCTATTGCTACCATCATTCCTGAAGACGACTTGGTGATGATGCTGCTTCCCACAACGCAAGATGTGTATAACGCAGCACTCACGCTTCGCCCAGAGATTCGCCGTAGCGAGTTAAGCATGGAGCAGGCGGAGATTGCTTTGAAGAAGGCGAAGGGCGGTTATTGGCCCACGATAAGCCTCAACGGAAGTCTCGGCGACAGTCATATTTCGGGTTCTACCCGTACATGGAGCCAGCAGTTGAAGTATAATTTCAACATGAGCATTGGGTTGAACGTGTCCATCCCTATCTACGACAACCGCAGGGTGAAGAGCAATGTGGAACGCGCAACGATTTCGCAACTCACGGCAGAGTACGACTACCTCGACGCACAGAAGGACCTCTACAACACGGTGGAAACTTATTGGCTCAACGCTACGACCAACCAACACAAGTATGTAGCAGCAAAAGACAATGTAGAAAGTCTCGGATTGAGCTATGAAAACACGCAGCGCCAATTCCAGCAGGGACAGAAGGACATTACGGACCTTTTGGACAGTCGCGGTCGTTACCTTCAGGCAAAGCAGAGTTTGTTGCAGGACAAGTATACCGCACTTCTCAATCAGGCGCTCCTCCGTTTCTATATGGGTAACAAATTAGAGATTTAATAGTAGACAAGTAAACGAGTAGACAAGCGGTGACTGAGATAAACATTTATAAGTCCCGCACGGATCTTTTATCTTTACTCTTTTATCTTTACTCTAATTCAGACCTTAAAACCTCAAACCTCATAACCTCTATAATATGGCTAATTTCTTTTCAACTACAAAAAATAAAATAACAACTCTCGCCGTGCTCGTTGCTGTGGGAGGCGGCATTTTCTACCTGTGCTCGGACAAGGGCAACGACGTAGCGCCTGCTTATTGCGAAATGGCGGCAGCAGAAGTTTCAACCATCAGCAGTAGCATTACGGCTACGGGAACTATCGAACCTGTTACCTCTGTAGAAGTGGGTACACAGGTGTCAGGTATCATCAATAAGATACTTGTGGACTACAACGACGTTGTAAAGCGCGGACAGGTGATTGCCATTCTCGACAAGACGAACCTTGAAAGCGAATTGGCGAGTGCTACGAGCAACTTGGTGAGTGCTGAAAGTGATTTGAACTACCAGAAGTGGCTCTTTGAACGTCAGGAGACGCTCCACAAGCAGGGCGACATCAGCGACAACGCCTTCCATCAGGCGCAGGTGGCACTCCGTCAGGCACAGTCGGCTTACAACATGCGCGTTGAGGCGGTGAAGAAGGCACAGACTAACCTTGGTTACGCAACAATCACTTCTCCCATCGACGGTGTGATACTTTCGCGCGCCGTAGAAGAGGGACAGACGGTAGCCGCAAGCTTTAACACGCCCACACTCTTCACCATCGCACAAGACTTGACCGACATGCGCGTTATTGCTAAGGTGGACGAAGCTGACATAGGCGGTGTGCGCGAAGGTCAGCGCGTAGAGTTTACCGTAGATGCCTACCCCAACGACCTCTTCAACGGACAGGTGACACAGGTGCGCCAGGAAGCTACGATTGAGAGTAATGTGGTAACTTATGAAGTAGTCATCTCTGCGCCCAACCCTGACTTGAAGTTAAAGCCCGGACTTACGGCAAACGTAAAGATTGTTACACTCGAAATTAAGGACGTGTTGGCAGTGCCTTCAAAGGCGTTGCGCTTCGCTCCCGTGCCTCACAGCATTGACAAGGACGAGGTGATTGAAAACTGCGAGGGTGCTACAAAGGTGTGGAAGCGCGAGAGTAAAACCTACAAGGCATACCCCGTAGAAACAGGTATGACCAACGGCATCCTTACCGAAATCAAGGCAGGTCTTCAGGCGGGTGATTCTGTCATTGTTGACCGTGTGACTACCGCCGTTGAGGGAATGGCAGGTGCGCCCCGCAGTCCCTTCATGCCCGGTCCCCGCAACAACAAAAAGAAGTAGTGCGTCATGAAAAAGACCGTTATTGAATTACAAAATGTCAAGCGCGACTTCGTTGTAGGTGAGGAAGTGGTACACGCCCTCCGCGGGGTGTCGTTCAAGATTCACGAAGGCGAATTTGTAACCATCATGGGCACGTCGGGAAGTGGGAAATCCACACTGCTCAACCAGTTGGGGTGCCTCGACACTCCCACCTCTGGCGAATACCTTCTTGATGGCATCCCCGTGCGCAAGATGAAGCGCCGCGAGCGTGCCGTATTGCGCAACCGCAAGATTGGTTTCGTGTTCCAAAACTACAACCTCTTGGCGAAGACTACGGCGGTAGAAAATGTAGAACTCCCCTTGATGTACAACAGTTCCGTGTCAGCACGCGAACGCAGGGAGCGCGCCATTAAAGCCCTTGAAGCAGTAGGATTGGGCAACCGCTTAATGCACCTTTCTAACCAGATGTCGGGCGGACAGATGCAGCGCGTGGCGATTGCGCGTGCTTTGGTGAACGACCCCGCCGTAATTCTTGCCGACGAAGCTACGGGAAACCTCGACACACGCACTTCGTTTGAAATTCTCGTACTCTTCCAAGAACTTTTTGCTCAGGGACGCACCATTATCTTTGTGACGCACAATCCCGAAATTGCACAGTACAGCTCGCGCAACATTGTTTTGCGCGACGGATTGGTGAAGGAGGATGTTCAGAATACGAATATTCTCTCGGCTGCCGAAGCCTTGGCGGCACTTCCCCCTATTGAAGAATAATCTCACTAACTATGCATCTCACAAACCTATTCAAAATAGCTCTGCGCGCCATCAATACCAATAAGTTGCGCTCCTTCCTGACCATGCTCGGCATCATCATCGGCGTGGCTGCCGTTATCGCGATGATTGCTATCGGCGAGGGGTCAAAGCAAAGCATCCAGAGCAACATTGCCTCCATGGGGTCAAATATGATAAGCATCCATCCCGGGGCAGACCGCCGTGCGGGGGGTGTGCGTCAGGATGCCAGCGCCATGGAGACCTTGAAACTCAAAGACTATGAGCTTTTGAAGGCGGAGGCAAAGTTTATCAAAGCCATAAGCCCCACCGTTTCAAGCAGTGGTCAGTGTATCTTCGGAAACAATAACACGCCGTCAAGCATGTACGGCGTAAGCATCGGCTACTTAGACATTCGCCAACTCAAGGTAGAGGAAGGCGACATGTTTACAGAGGAAGACATCCGCACGAGTGCCAAAGTCTGCGTCATTGGTAAGACCGTTGCCGACAACCTCTTCACTAAGGGCGAAGACCCCGTGGGGCGCGTCATCCGCTTTAAGTCTATCCCCTTCCGCGTAGTGGGGGTGTTGAAATCAAAGGGTTACAACACGTTCGGCATGGACCAGGACAACCTTATTCTTGCTCCTTACACAACGGTGATGAAGCGCATCATGGCGATTACTTACCTCAACAACATCAGCGTGTCAGCCCTGACGGAAGAGCACACAGAGCAAGCGATTGAAGAACTCACCACCCTGCTCCGCCAGTCGCACAAATTGCGTGAAGGTATTGATGAAGACAACTTCAACATCCACTCGCAAAAGGAAATGATGGAGATGATGAACTCTACGGCAGACGTGATGACCACGCTCCTGCTCTGCGTAGCCTGCATCTCGCTCATCGTGGGCGGTATCGGCATTATGAACATCATGTACGTAAGCGTAACGGAGCGCACCAAGGAAATCGGGCTGCGCATGTCGGTCGGTGCGCGTGGCATTGACATCTTGGCGCAGTTCTTGATAGAAGCCATTCTCCTCAGCATCACGGGCGGCATCATTGGCGTTGTTGTCGGTTGCCTCATCTCCAACGCCGTAGAGTCTATTGCCCAATGGCCCGTAAGCATCCAGCCTTGGAGCATCATGCTCAGCTTTGCCGTGTGTACCTTCACAGGTATTTTCTTCGGTTGGTACCCTGCAAAGAAGGCGGCAAACCTTGACCCGATTGAGGCACTCCGATACGAGTAATCCCCCTGTCGCGAAACTTACCACACGGTAACGAAAAAACGAATTTTCGCGTCTTTTCCGGGTGCGAAACACACTCGAAATGCCCCCACAATCCGTTGCGGTAAAAACTATATGTATTTTCGTAAAAATTATTAGTAACATAAAAAAAATTATTAGTAACCTTTTTTAAAATATGTTACTAATAATTTTGAGGGGGTCTAACCCGCTGATTATAAGGAGAGTTTGACCGCGAAAAATTGTTACATTTTTACGTCTTCCGACACCCTCCGCTACGACGAATACATGATAGCAAAAAATTATCTCCGAGACCATTCAAACGCTCTGGGAGATAATTTATTTTTTCTCCCAGATAGTTTTCACTAAAACTACTATGCACACGTCCCCCTCCCCTGCTCCCACGCTTGGAACAGACCTGCGCCGCATGCGCTACCTTGAAGTAGCCGCCCATGTCGTTGCATGGACCTACATCTTTGCGTCTCCCCTCTTTTTCCAGCGGGGCGACAGCATCAACTGGGTGCGCTTCTTCAACGCCTCACTCTTCAGTGTGGCGGCATGCCTCATCTTCTACCTCAACTACTTTGTGCTGATTCCGCGCTACTTCTTGCAGCGCCGCTACAGCCTGTTCCTGCTCATCAACCTTGCGATGGTGGCGGGCATCTCCCTGGGTTTGGAAATTTACTCCAACCTGCAACACAATTTTTCACCCTCCCAGTCGCGCCGCATGGGTATGCGTCGTCAGCACATCAGTACGGAACAGCTGTTTCTGTGGAAGACGTTCTTCGTGGTGCGCAACGCCTTCCTGCTCATCACGGCCATTGCCATTTCCTTGGCACTCCGCCTGAGTTTGCGCTGGCACAAGGCGGAAATGGAGCGACGCAAGGCAGAGGTAGACCGTCAGGCGGCGGAGTTGAAGAACCTGAAAAACCAGATTTCGCCGCACTTCCTGCTCAACACATTAAATAATATATACGCCCTCACTACCTTTGACACCGAGCGCGCACAGCATGCCATTCTCGAGTTAGGAAAACTTCTGCGCTATTTGCTCTACGACAACCAGGTGGAACGCGTGCCGCTCAGCAAGGAGGTGGAATTTCTGCACAATTATATCGAACTCATGCGCCTGCGCATTGGCAAGAACGTGGACTTACAGGTGGACCTCGACATCCCACAAGACCGCGAGGTAAACATTGCCCCGCTCCTCTTTATCTCACTCGTGGAGAACGCCTTCAAACACGGCATCTGCCCCACCCAACCTTCGTTCATCCACATCAGCCTCCGCACGGATAAGCAGGGCGAAATCATCTTCACCTGCACAAACAGCAACTTCCCCAAAACGGCTGACGACAAGAGTGGCGGAGGCATCGGGCTCCAACAGGTAAGTCAGCGCCTCGCCCTCTCTTACCCCAACCGCCACACGTGGCACAAGGGCGTTAAAGACGGCGTTTACACATCTTGCATTACGCTGAAGGGAGAATAAATCGCGAAGCCCACACCCCGAATGGCGCTCTCCCCCTGTTTATAGGGGGAGGGGACCAGCTCTGCTGGTGAGGGGGTGCTTGAATACGCACCGCATGGCATACTCCTAACTACTCACTACTAACTCCTCACTACTAACTTTCTCACAACCTCAAAAATGACCTGCGCCATCATAGACGACGAACCTCTTGCGGCAACCCTGCTGGAAAGTTACGTCAATAAAACTCCCTTCCTCACGCATTGCGGCACCTATGCCAATGCGATTGATGCCATGGCGGCACTCAGTAAGTCGCCCGTGGAACTCCTGTTCCTCGACATCCAAATGCCGGAGCTGAGTGGTCTTGAGTTTGCCAAACTCATCCCACCCACCACGCGCATCATCTTTACCACGGCCTTCAGTCAGTATGCCATTGAGGGCTACAAGGTGAATGCCTTTGATTACCTGCTCAAGCCCATTGCTTACCCCGACTTTTTGGCGGCAGCACAACGGGCTGTGACGGCAACAAGTCCCACTCCGCAGGCGGCAGAACCCACCACGGAGAATGCAACTACCGAGTCGTCCATCTTTGTCAAGAGCGACTACAAACTGCTCCGCATTGACTTCGACGACATTATGTATATCGAGGGACTCAAGGACTATGTCAAGATTTACCTCGCCTCAGCGCCCCGCCCCGTGCTCTCCCTGACGGCCATGAAAACGCTTGAAGACCACCTCCCCGCCGACCGCTTCCTGCGCATCCACCGCTCCTACATCGCCAACATGGCTATGGTGAGCGCCGTAGAGCGTAGCAACATCCTCATCGGTGAAAAGTCCCTCCCCATCTCCGACACTTACAAAGATAAGGTACTGGAGTATGTCAACAAGCGCCTCTTGGGAGGAAGATAGAGGGGGAAAGGAGAAATAAAAAAGGAGAAAGGAGAAAGAGCTAGCGCAGTGGGAAGTCGATTGTAAGGTTGTTAAGACCTGTTACCGCCTGTTAAGGCTTGTTAGGCCTGTTATTACCTGTTAGTCTAATGCCTAAATAATCACAAAAAAAGAGTTCGCCCCCGAGGGCGAACTCTTTTTCATATATAGCCATAATTACTTTACGCTGATGCGCAACTTGTAGTTCATCTTCTTGTTGGGCACCTTA
>JAGBYW010000077.1 GCA_017628555.1 Bacteroidaceae bacterium
AATTAGGCTTTGTGTGGTGAATGTTGTTCGTGGAATGATAGCGCTAAAGACGCGGATTCTGGGGTTGCAACGCGATTGTGTCGTCAGTTTGTGGGTATTTGAAAAAACAAATTAGGAGTTAGTTTCAACTAATCGGTAGTTAATTTTAATTAACTCGGATTTTGTTTTTAAGGATTCGGATGTTGTACCGCTGCGATGGGGAAGGAGGAGCAATAATGCTTTCTTGTGCCTACATAAATGTGTAAGAGGAGAGGGTGAAGGCGAGGGTTAAGTGGCGGATTGGGGTATAATAAAAAAACTGGACCATGTCGAGTGACACAGTCCAGTTGTTTGCTTTTGCAAGAAGTTTGGATTACTTGCGGAGGCCGAGAGCCTTCACGATAGCGCGGTAGCGGTTGATGTCGCGGTCCTTCAAGTAGTTGAGGAGTGCACGACGCTTACCTACCAACTTCACAAGCGCGCGTTTAGTCGTATTATCTTTACGGTTAGCGCGCATGTGCTCCGTCAAATGGGAAATACGGTAAGAAAACAAGGCGATCTGGCTTTCAGCAGAACCAGTATCCGTGTTAGACGCGCCGTACTGTCCAAAGATTTCTTGCTTCTTTACAGAATCCAAGTACATAGTGTAAATAAATTTGGGAATGAATAAATTGTTTGTGCTCGAAAGCGAGTGCAAAATTACGACATTCCTTTTGATTGGCAAAGGATTGGCTGGAGTTTTTGCCTTGCGCGTGTGGATTTTGTAGAAAAGTGTTAATTTTTTTGACTTTCATTTTGTGCTTTGCGGGTCGTGCATTACCTTTGCAGATGGATAATATTGGCGTATTGTGCCCGTGTGTCTGCTCGCTGCTTTGCCTTTGTTTACGCAAGGGGTTGAGGTAGTGGGACTTGAGTGTGAAATTTCATAACAATTTTAATTCACTAATTTTTTTAACTCAATTAACTTCATCTATGTGGTTATGTAATTCATCCATTGGACGAAAGGTGATTATGTCAGTTACTGGCGTAGCACTTATTCTGTTCCTTACGTTCCATGCATGCATGAACGTAGTCGCAATCTTCTCTGCAGAAGGTTACAACATGATTTGCGAGATGTTGGGAGCTAACTGGTATGCGTTGGTGGCTACTGCTGGCCTCGCTGCGCTCGTTGTGCTTCACTTCCTCTACGCAATTAAGCTCACGCTCCAGAATAAGAAGGCGCGTGGTAACAGTGCTTATGCTGTGACAGACCGTCCCGCAAAGGTAGAATGGGCGTCACAGAATATGTTTGTGCTCGGCGTAATCGTTGTGCTCGGTATGGGTCTCCACCTCTACAACTTCTGGTACAACATGATGCTTCAGGAATTGCTTCCTGCTGGCAATCACGCTCTCGCTACCGATGGTGTTTACTGGATTGAGCAGACATTCTCTTGCCCCGTTTACGTAGTAGTTTACCTCGTGTGGCTCGCAGCTTTGTGGTTCCACTTGACTCACGGTTTCTGGAGTGCAATGCAGACAATGGGTTGGAACGGTAAGATTTGGTTCGCTCGTTGGAAGAATATTTCTTACATCTACTCTACTATCATCATCTTGATGTACGTAGCAGTGGCATTGTGTTTCTACGGTCGCAGCCTCTGCGCTGGTGCATGTTGCTAATCTTGGCGGTTCTCCTGCCTAAATCAATTCTTAATTAGTTTATGGACACTCATTATATAAATGAGGGTTTACACTAAACAATTCCTTACAATGGCTACAATTGATTCAAAAATTCCCGAAGGTCTCGTTTCTGAGAAATGGACCAATTATAAGGCTCATCAGAAGTTGGTGAACCCCAAGAACAAGCGTAAGCTCGACGTTATCGTAGTAGGTACAGGTCTTGCAGGTGCAAGTGCTGCTGCTTCACTCGGTGAAATGGGCTTTAAAGTAAAGAACTTCTGCATTCAGGACTCTCCCCGTCGTGCACACTCAATCGCTGCACAGGGTGGTATCAACGCTGCGAAGAACTACCAGAACGATGGTGACTCTGTTTACCGTTTGTTCTACGACACAGTAAAGGGTGGTGACTACCGTGCTCGCGAAGCAAACGTTTACCGTCTCGCTGAAGTAAGTGCAAGCATCATCGACCAGTGCGTAGCTCAGGGTGTTCCCTTCGCTCGTGAATACGGCGGTATGTTGGCGAACCGTTCATTCGGTGGTGCGCAGGTAAGCCGTACTTTCTATGCCAAGGGTCAGACTGGTCAGCAGCTCCTCCTCGGTGCTTACTCTGCATTGATGTGTCAGGTAAATGCTGGTACTGTTGAACTTTATACGCGCTACGAAATGCTCGACGTTGTTATCATCGACGGTCGTGCTCGCGGTATTATTGCTCGCAACCTCGTCACTGGTGCTATCGAACGCTTCGCTGCTCACGCAGTAGTTATCGGTACTGGTGGTTATGGTAACGCATACTTCCTTTCAACTAACGCAATGGGTTGTAACTGTTCTGCAGCTATGGCTTGCTACCGTAAGGGTGCTTACTTCGCTAACCCCTCTTACGTACAGATTCACCCCACTTGTATCCCCGTTCACGGCGACAAGCAGTCTAAGCTCACATTGATGTCTGAATCACTCCGTAACGACGGTCGCATCTGGGTGCCCAAGAAGTTGGAAGATGCTAAGAAGCTCCAGGAAGGTAAGATTCAGGGTAAGGATATTCCCGAAGAAGACCGCGACTACTACCTCGAACGTCGCTATCCCGCATTCGGTAACCTTGTTCCCCGTGACGTTGCTTCACGTGCTGCGAAAGAACGTTGCGACAAGGGCTTCGGCGTAAACAACACAGGTCTCGCTGTATTCCTCGACTTCTCTCAGGCTATTAAGGACTTCGGTCGCAAGGAAATCGAAGCTCGTTATGGTAACCTCTTCGACATGTACGAAGAAATCACTGACGAAAGCCCCTACGAAACTCCGATGATGATCTATCCCGCCGTTCACTACACAATGGGTGGTATCTGGGTTGACTATGAACTCCAGACTTCGGTTAAGGGTCTCTTCGCTATCGGTGAATGTAACTTCTCAGACCACGGTGCAAACCGCCTCGGTGCTTCTGCGTTGATGCAGGGTCTTGCTGACGGTTACTTCGTGCTTCCTTACACAATCCAGAACTACCTCTCTGACCAGATTACAGTTCCCCGCTTCTCTACAGACCTTCCCGAATTTAAGGCGGCTGAAGAAGCAGTTAAGGCACGCATCCAGAAGCTCTTCAACATCAAGGGTAAGCGTTCTGTAGACTCAATCCACAAGGAACTCGGTCGTATCATGTGGGACTACGTAGGTATGGGTCGTACAGCAGAAGGTTTGAAGACAGGTCTTGCTAAGATGAAGGAACTCCGCAAGGAATTCTACGCTAACCTCTTCGTACCTGGTTCTGCTGAAGGTGTGAACGTTGAACTCGAAAAGGCTATCCGCCTCGAAGACTTCATCATCATGGGCGAACTTATTGCACATGACGCTCTCACACGTAACGAATCTTGCGGTGGTCACTTCCGTGAAGAATACCAGACAGAAGAAGGCGAAGCTAAGCGCGACGACGAAAACTTCTTCTACGTAGGTTGCTGGGAATACCAGGGCGACGACACTAAGGAACCCGTTCTCCACAAGGAACCCCTCGTTTACGAAGCTATCAAGGTTCAGACTCGTAACTACAAGAACTAATTCGTAGAACCCAAAAAGATTTCTAACAATGGCAAAAAATATTTCTTTCACCATTAAATACTGGAAGCAGAATGGTCCTAAGGATGCGGGTCACTTCGAACAGCGTGAAATGAAGAATATCCCCGATGATACTTCATTCCTCGAAATGCTTGACATCCTCAACGAAGAACTTATCAACGACGGTAAGGAACCTTTCGTATTCGACCACGACTGCCGCGAAGGTATCTGCGGTATGTGCTCGCTCTATATTAACGGCACACCCCACGGTAAGACAGCTACAGGTGCTACAACTTGTCAGCTTTACATGCGTAAGTTCAACGACGGCGACGTTATTACTGTAGAACCCTGGCGTTCAGCAGCGTTCCCCGTGATTAAGGACTGTATGGTAGACCGTTCAGCATTCGATAAGATTCAGGCTGCTGGTGGTTACGTAACAGTACGTACAGGTCAGCCCCAGGATGCTAACGCTATCCTCATCCCCAAGCAGGACGCTGACGAAGCTATGGACTGCGCAACTTGTATCGGTTGCGGTGCGTGTGTAGCAGCATGTAAGAACGGTTCAGCTATGCTTTACGTTGCTTCTAAGGTTTCACAGTTCGCCCTCCTTCCTCAGGGTCGTCCCGAAGCTGCAAAGCGTGCTAAGGCAATGGTTGCTAAGATGGACGAACTCGGTTTCGGTAACTGTACAAACACTCGTGCTTGTGAAGCCGTTTGTCCTAAGAACGAAAGCATCGCTAACATTGCTCGCTTGAACCGTGAGTTCATCAAGGCAAAGTTGGCTGACTAAAAAGTAATCCCTCCGCCCCGTGCGGAATTGGATAAAAATCCCGAGCGGGTGTATCGCAATAGCGGTACACCCGCTTCCTTTTTGCACAACCATAGAGGGTGTGAAAAGGGGAGGGGAATTGTGGCGGAGAAGGTGAACTGGAGGAATACCGCGAGCATTCTTGTAATAGGCAGATATACAGCGATTTAACACTTTGTCAAAATCTGTCAAAATTATTAGTAAGAAAATTTAAAATATGTTACTAATAATTTTTTTTAGGTTACTAATAATTTTTACTACAATAGGTTTAGTTTTTTGCAGGTCTAATTTGGGGGTGAAAGGGGGCGGTTTTTGAGGGCGAAAGTCGGGGGCGGAATGTAAATTATTTGATAAAAAACTGAGGGGGAATATTTATAAATTGTATCTTTGCAAGATATAGTAAATTGCCTCAGTATGCACAACTTGGTTTTCAGCTTTATCGCTCGTGTTCAGCAGCTCCGCTTTTGGGTGTTGCTCGTTGTGGTGTGTGGCAATTCGGTTGTGGCTCGGGCTCAGTATGACGCGGCGTTCATGCGCTATTGGCAGGTAGAACCTCAGTTAAACCCGGCGGCTGTGGGCCGAGAGGATGAGCTGAATATTACGGTGGCCATGCAGACGCACGCCACGGGTTATGAAGATGCGGGCAGCACGCTTTATGCTGGCGCAGACATGGCTTTCGCTCTCGGCAATACGCGCCACGGGGTGGGTCTCACGTTGGTAAATGATGAGATTGGGCTCTTCTCGCATAAGCGCTTTTCGGCACAGTACGCCTACCACCACAAACTTTGGGGCGGTCGCCTCTCGGGAGGTATGCAGGTGGACATGCTCAGTGAGAGTGTTGATGGCGGAAAGGCGGAAACGAACGACCCTAACGACCCCGTCTTCTCGGGCGGAGACATGAGCGGTTCGCAATTTGACGCCTCCGTGGGACTCTTCTACACCCACCGCCGCTGGTATGCCGGATTGGCGATGCAACACCTCACGGCGCCCACGATTTCTTTGGGGGATAAGAGCGAATTGAAGGTAAATTCTGCGTACAATTTCATGGCGGGTTACAATATTCCGACGAAATATCCGTTTATAACCGTAACCCCCTCAGTGATTTTGCGCTACGATGGCACAGATTTCCGCTCCGACCTCACGGCGCGCGTTAAGTATAGCGGCGAAGGGCGTACGCTTTACGGCGGTGTGAATTACGCGCCACAATACAGCATCGGCGCCTTCTTCGGATTCGTCTTTCATGGCTTAGACATCTGTTACGGCTACGAAGCCAATACCAACGGCCTGGGCATTGCTGCCGGAAATCACGAAATCACACTTGCTTATAAGGTAGACCTTAACCTCGGTAAGCGCGGCAGGAATATGCATAAGAGCGTGCGTTGGTTGTAGGCAACGATATTAAATTTAAGTGCTATAGTTACTATAGACGCTATAGTTTCTATAGGGCTAACTCTCTGAAAATTAAAACAAACACACTATATGAAGCAACTCGTAATGACACTCAGCCTCTTGGCGCTCGTGCTGCTTGCCTCTTGTGCGGGCGGTTCGCGTGCAATGCGCAGCGGAGGTGAAGTAACTGGACAGCGTTCAGTAAATTATAACGAACCCACGCCTTTCGGAATGGTAGAGGTGAAGCGCGGATTTCTGCGTGCGGGTATGGAGGCCGACTCTCTTTGGGGTGTGGCTGTGCCGCAGCGTGAGATTTCTGTTGACGGCTTTTGGATGGATCAGACAGAGGTGACCAATTCTATGTATCGCCAATTCGTAGAGTGGGTGCGCGACTCTATTATCCGCGAACGCCTTGCTGACCCCTCTTATGGCGGAGATGAAACCTATAAGATCGAGGTGGATAAGTATGGCGAACCCGTTACGCCCCACTTGAACTGGGCAAAACCCATTCCTTGGCGTAAGCCCGATGAAGATCAGCAGCGTGCCATCGAGAGTGTCTATACTACGCACCCCATTGACGGCACGAAGATGCTCGACGTGAAGCAACTCGTTTACCGTTACGAAATTTTTGACTACGAGAAGGCTGCCCTTCGTAAGTATCGCTTGGATCCCGCTGAGCGCAACTTGAATACCGACCTCCAGTTGCCCACCGACGAGGTGATAATGATTTCTAAAGACACGGCCTACATTGATGATAATGGCAACATCGTACGCCAGACCATCGAGCGCCCCTTGAGTTCGCTCTACGACTTCCTCAATACGTACATCGTGCCCATCTATCCCGACACTACGGTGTGGGTGAACGATTTCACGAATGCCCGTAATGAGACTTACATGAAGCATTACTTCACCATGCCTGCCTACAACGATTATCCCGTGGTAGGTGTTACATGGGAGCAGGCAAATGCCTTCTGCGCTTGGCGTACCAACTATTTGCTCCAGGGTCTCGGTCCTCAGGCGCGCTACATTCAGCGCTATCGCTTGCCCTCAGAAATTGAGTGGGAATATGCTGCGCGCGGTCGCGAAAACAATCCCTTCCCCTGGGAGGGTGATAGCGCGAAGAGCGAGAAGGGTTGCTTCTATGCCAACTTCAAACCCGACCGCGGTAATTATACGGAAGACGGCAACTTGATTACCTCAAGGGTGGGTATATATGGAGCCAACTCTAACGGACTTTTTGACATGGCGGGTAATGTGGCTGAGTGGACAAATACTGTTTATACCGAGGCTGGCGTAGCCGCGATGGCCGACATCAATCCCGAACTGATTTACAACGCTGCGGCAGAAGACCCCTACGTATTGAAGCGCAAGAGTGTGCGCGGCGGTTCGTGGAAAGATCCCATCTCGCTCATCCGCTCTGCTTGGCGCAACTGGGAATATCAGAATCAGCCCCGCTCGTTTGTAGGTTTCCGCTGCGTGCGTTCTAAGGCGGTGACCAAGTAATCCTCTTCCTCTAAAACATTGAACTGACTATGTCTAAAATAAATATTGTTACCCGCTTGCAACACTGGATGGACAGTGTGCCGGGACAGACATTCTTAAATTACGCCTATTCTTGGGGTGCTTCCATCGTTATCCTTGGTGCGCTCTTTAAGTTGACCCACCTTCCTGGGGGTAACCTCATGCTCTTCTTGGGTATGGGCACCGAAGCTGTAGTGTTCTTCCTCGCAGCCTTTGACCGTCCCTTTGATAAGAATGAAATCGGTAAAGCGCTTCCCGACGAAATTGAAACCGACGAGGAAATCGAAAAGGCTGAAGCCCTCGTTGATGGTACTTATGTGGGCGACGCTGTTGCCGAAACCGTTGATGCCGAACAGCAGGAACTCGAACGTGCTGCGGCTGCCGTAGGTGCTGGTCCTGCAGTGCTTGGTGGCGGTACGGTAATCATTGGTGGTGGCGCCGTAGCGGGAGGTTGCACGCCTTCTTCGGCACCTGTGCTTGACGGTAAGGCGGCACTCGCAGCACAACATCCCATTGTGCAGGCTGCAGTGGCTGAATCAACTACCGAAGAAGAGGCTCAGAAACTCGCTTCTATCATCCGCATGGCAAATGATGAACTCTTGCAGCGCGCTCAAGCCGTGCTCTCTCCCGACATGGAGGCTGCAACGCAAGTATATATTGAAAAGCTCCGCACATTGACCGAAACTTTTGCCAAGGTTGACGAACAAACGGCACGCCTTACCAAGGACAGCCAGGAAATGGAGAACCTCAATCGCACACTTATCGGTATCAACAAGATTTACGACCTTCACTTTGCAAGTATCTCTAAGCAGGTGAACACGATTGAGGAAATCAACGAGCAGACACGCGGACTTGCTGCGAAGATTCAGGAAGTCAATGACGTTTACGCACAGATGATTAAGAAACTTACTGCTATCAGCAACCCGATAGCGAACTCTTAAACCATGGCAGTAAAGAAAAATCCAATTTCTCCGCGTCAGCGCATGATTAACCTCATGTACATTGTGCTGATGGCCATGTTGGCGCTCAACGTGTCGAGCGATGTGCTCAAGGGATTCTCACTTGTGGGCGAG
>JAGBYW010000078.1 GCA_017628555.1 Bacteroidaceae bacterium
GAACTGCTCGATAGCTTCGGGAGTAGAAGGCATGTTTGCACCTTCACTTACTGCGATACATCCATTGGCAAGGAGTTTGCGTGCATCGTCACCGTTGAGTTCGTTCTGAGTTGCCGAGGGAAGCGCGATGTCACACTTTTCGCCCCAAGGACGCGCACCTTCTACGTACTTCACGCCGTATTCTTCAGCATATTCCTTGATGCGTCCACGGTAGAGGTTCTTGAGCTCCATGATGTATGCCAACTTATCGGCATCAATACCATCGGGGTCGTAGATGTAACCGTTAGAGTCGGACATAGTAACCACCTTTGCACCGAGTTCGATAAGTTTCTTCACGGTATATTGCGCTACGTTACCTGAACCTGACACACAAACGGTCTTACCCTTGATGTCAATGCCACGTGTCTTGAGCATTTCAAGAAGGAAGTACACGTTACCGAAACCAGTAGCTTCAGGACGCACAAGCGAACCGCCAAATTCAAGTCCCTTACCAGTGTAAGTACCTGTATGTTCGCGAGTCATCTTCTTATATTTACCGAACATGTATCCCACTTCGCGACCACCAACACCGATGTCACCCGCGGGCACGTCTGTGTTAGGACCAATGTGGCGCTGAAGTTCTTCTACGAACGCCTGACAGAAGCGCATGATTTCAGCATTTGACTTGCCACGGGGAGAGAAGTCCGAACCACCCTTGCCGCCACCCATGGGGAGCGTAGTGAGTGAATTCTTGAAGGTTTGTTCGAAGGCAAGGAACTTCAAGATGCTCTGATTCACCGATGCGTGGAAACGAATACCACCCTTGTAAGGACCAATAGCGTTGTTGTGCTGAATGCGGTAACCCATATTAGTATGGTAGTTACCCTTATCGTCCATCCAAGTCACGCGGAAAGAGTAAATGCGGTCGGGGATGCAGAGGCGTTCGATAAGATTTACTTTGTCGAACTCAGGGTGTTCGTTATACACGTCTTCAATCGTTGCAAGCACTTCAGCCACCGCCTGATGGTATTCAGGTTCGTTGGGGAAACGCTGCTTAAGTTTGTCAAGTACTTCTGTAGCTTTCATGTTGTTGTGTTATTTTGATATTAAAAACCTTGTTTTGTTGAACTTTTGTTATTAAAACGTCGCAAAGTTAGTGAAAAATGTTTTTCCGCAAAGGATTTGCTTGATTTTTTGTAATTAGATGGCAAAAAATATTCCGAATGTGTTGTGTAGATAAAATAATGTCTGACAGAATGACCACGGAGTAGGGTATAAAAGTGGCATTATACGACTTGTGGCACTTGGATTGAGAATTGGCAAAAACTAAACGGCACTTAATTGAAATTAAGTCCGAGTTATTTCCATTTAATCGGGAGTTAGTTTTAACTATCTCCAATATGGTTTTGCAAAATCAGTCGCAAATTTATAGTGTTCGGGTGATAATCCCTAATACAAACCTGAAAATAATATAAATTTTGTTGGTTTTATTGGCAGATTCTTATAAAATCCTTAAATTTGCCTTCAGAAATCTTCATATTTCAAACACACTTTTTATTTTATTAACAACATGGAATATTCTCACGAAGTTCAAAACATGTGTTGCGTGGCTAAGGGCCCCAACCATGGTCCCGCTCCCATTCCTGAAGAAGGTAAGTGGGTTCAGGCAAAGGAAATCAAGGACATCTCTGGTCTTACTCACGGTGTGGGTTGGTGTGCTCCCCAGCAGGGTGCATGTAAGCTCACTTTGAACGTGAAGGAAGGCGTTATCGAAGAATGTCTCGTTGAAACTATCGGTTGTTCAGGTATGACTCACTCAGCAGCTATGGCTTCTGAAATTCTTCCTGGCAAGACTATCCTCGAAGCGCTCAACACTGACCTCGTTTGCGACGCTATCAACACAGCTATGCGTGAACTCTTCCTTCAGATTGTTTACGGTCGTACACAGTCTGCATTCTCTGAAGGTGGTCTCGTAATCGGTGCTGGTCTCGAAGACTTGGGTAAGGGTCTTATCTCTCAGTGCGGTACACTCTACGGCACAAAGGTTAAGGGTTCTCGTTACCTCCAGCTCACAGAAGGTTACATCACAAAGATGTTCCTCGACAAGGACGACCAGGTTTGCGGTTATGAATTCGTTCACATGGGCAAGTTCATGGATGCAATCAAGAAGGGTGTTCCCGCTGACGAAGCTTTGAAGAGCGTTACTGGTACTTACGGTCGCACTAAGGCTGAAGACGGCATTGTTAAATCAATTGATCCACGTCACGAATAATCAAGGAGGACTGCTATTATGATTAGAGAAGTAAAATTTGAAAGTCAGGACCGTCGTATCAAGCAGATTCTCGCTTGTTTGAACGCACACGGTATTTCATCTATCGAAGAAGCTAACCAAATCTGTGAAGCAGCAGGTATTGATCCCTATCAGACTTGTGAAGAAACTCAGATGATCTGCTTCGAAAATGCAAAGTGGGCTTACGTAGTAGGTACTGCTATTGCTCTTAAGGAAAAGGCAAAGGACGCTGTAGAAGCTGCTGAATACATCGGTGAAGGCCTCCAGGCATTCTGCGTACCCGGTTCAGTTGCTGACGACCGTAAGGTAGGTATTGGCCACGGTCAGCTCGCAGCTCGCCTCCTTTCTCCCGAAACAAAGTGCTTCGCATTCCTCGCTGGTCACGAATCATTCGCAGCAGCTGAAGGTGCTATCAAGATTGCGCAGATGGCTAACAAGTCAAGACCCGCTGATAAGCCCCTCCGTTGCATCCTCTGCGGTCTTGGTAAGGACGCAGCTATGATCATCTCACGTATCAACGGCTTCACTTACGTTCAGACTCAGTTTGACTACTACACAGCTGAACTCAAGGAAGTACAGCGCATCGCTTACAGCAACGGTCCCCGTGCTGCTGTAAACTGCTATGGTGCTGACGACGTTCGCGAAGGTGTATCAATCCTCTGGAAGGAAGACGTTGACGTATCAATCACTGGTAACTCTACTAACCCCACACGCTTCCAGCACCCCGTAGCAGGTACTTACAAGAAGGAACGCGTACTCGCTGGTAAACCCTACTTCTCAGTAGCTTCAGGTGGTGGTACAGGTCGTACACTTCACCCCGATAACATGGCAGCAGGTCCCGCTTCTTACGGTATGACTGACACACTCGGTCGTATGCACTCAGATGCTCAGTTCGCTGGTTCATCTTCAGTGCCCGCTCACGTAGAAATGATGGGCTTCCTCGGTATCGGTAACAACCCCATGGTAGGTTGTACAGTAGCTTGCGCAGTTCAGGCTGACCTTTACTTGAACAAGAAGTAATTCAAATCTAAAATTAATAAAACTCCTGTAATCTATAAGGTTACGGGAGTTTTTTTATTTTGGTTCTATTATGTGAAAGGTTAAATGACAGAAAATTCTTCGCTTATTTTATGCATATTATATTCTCAAGAATGCTTCCATAAAATATGATTTGATATGTGTAGATTTTCTAATTTTAATTAGATAATTTCACAACACAAATGAGTTAGAAACAAGATAATTTTTGCTTATAATCTGATAATTTTTGCAGCCCATTTGCAGCCCAATAAAAAGTGGGCTGCATAAAATCCTATAAAATACAGAATAACAGTGATTTGCACCTGATTTTAATGCAAAAAACAAATGGAAAAACATTGCACAGTTGTTCACTTCTCTTTAAGGAAAAGTAAGCAAAACAAAAAGGGTGAATCACCAATTGAAATTTCAATTTCAGATAACAAGGAAAGAGTTTATTTTAGTTCAGGTAAGTACGCTAATGTCAATGATTGGAATACAACTAAACAGTTGGTTAAAAGCAAAGCTAAGGATGCTAATCTAATTAATGGTTTTCTGATACAAGCGCGTAATAAAATTTATGAACTTGAAATTGAACTTATAAAAAATGGTTTTATCGTTACAGCTTCATTATTGCGCGATGCTTATTGGGGTAGGGTAGAGAAGTTAAGTGACAAGACTTTATTAGACATTATGTCTATGCATAATGATGAGCAAGAAAAGATGGTAGTAATTAATGTTTCTAAAGCTACATATTGGATTTCAGTCTTCATTTTAATTACAAAAAGCACGCTCTAAAAAATTTATTTAATGAAATTCCTACTTTAAGGATTTGGATATAACATTTTTTCGTTACTTTTGCACTAATTCTGGTTCGCGTCATGTGGAGCAGAAGAACATAACGAAAAAGGTGTTATTGAAATTATCTTCATTGGTGAATTCTCGCAAAATTTTCCTGTAGCGAAGATGATGGCAGTAGCACCACATCATTGGTTTGTACAGTCTTTATTGGCTCCTTGCATAACCTTTGGTGTGGGCTATTGTTTTATCCGCTACAAAGGCAAATGCGAGAAGCCTACCAATGGATAAAGCAAATATAGTTCCCACACCTTATTTTTTTTATCCTTATTAACCGCTGACTTCTGGGAATTGGGAGGCTTAAAATTCTATCCTATGAAAAGAACAATGTTATTGACAATTGCAACATCTGTTATGTTACTTAGTGGTTGTGAATCTAAATTTAGCAAACTAACTCATGAAGCTGCAGAAGACGCACGAGATTATATAGATGCATATAATAATGCAAAATCAGCGGATGAGGTTCGCGCTATTGAACGTGATTGGAAAGCAAAAGGCGATTATTATGAGCAAGAGTTTAATAAAATTGGTAATGAAACAAGCATTAAAGAAAAACAGGAATTTATGCAAAATGATGAGTTCAAAAATTTGGGGGATGAAATGAAAAAAGCAAGAAGAGATGCTCGTAACCGATTTAAATAATTGAAAGAATACAGAAAATAAGATTTTCAAGAAAGTTTTTGGGGAGAATTGATATGGGTGCTACCGTGATTCTCCCTATAGTTTTTTGTAAATACATCTAAAGAGGAATATTCTAATATTAATAAATGTGTGATTACACCATAATATTAAGTGTGAACATAATAAATTATTGAGAAATGAGAAAAATAATCTTCGCTATTTTAGTCATATTTATGGTATGCAACGGAGTTGTTGCTCAATCATTAGGTAAGATGACTTTAGGATGTAAAAGGGCTGATATTCCATTAAGTCTTCCTCGCGGTTTCAATATTTGTAAAACTAATACAAATAATCAGTTGATATACACTACAAGCAAAGGGGACGAACATATATCTTTTTATTTAGAGAATAATATTGTTTACAAGATTGTAATGCATAAATTCGTGGATGACACTTCTAATGCAAACAAATTGAATAGCAAGTTAGAAGAACTTTTAATGAATCTATATGGGGCATGGGGAGAACCATCTTATGTAGGGGAAAATGTCTATTGGAATTTTCCTTCATCAAAATGTACATTTAGTTATGTGGTTTCCACACAGACATTGGAATTAGATCCTCTCAGATTCTCAGGAACTTCTGGTCTTACAACCTTTTATAAGTGTTATGCTGATATTAAACTAGAGAAAATTAAAAATTTATTTGAGTAGTTCCTACAAAAAGTGGAAGTAAACATTTAACATCATAGCAAAAACATATAAAAGAAAACATGAAAAAGATATTGATTCTGTTATTGCTGATGGCGCCATTATTTGCCTATGCACAAAAAACATGGTTTATAGCGGATGCCGTTAGATTTAACACTAAAGAAGAATGGAAGAAATGTGACATTAGAGTCTCGATTGGCGATGATTGGAAAATCAACATTTACGCAAAAACTAATCATACGATTAGAAAAATCAAAGACTTGGGTGATATGAAGGATGATGATGAGAACGTACATGCTTTATGGAGTGGAGTTGACCAAGATGGTCTGGAATGTCTCTTGTCTTTGACATTTTTCAAAGACAGTCCTTATATGCGTTTGACTATCAACTTCGAAGAAAAGGGATTAAACATTTTTTACATGTTAAGACCAGATGAATGATAAACTTGATTTAGTGAAAAATGTAAATTTGCAATAGGATTATTAAACATCACATTTGCATATAGGAATTGCTTTTACGATGAGTTTTGACTATAATGCAGCCGAATACAAAAAAACTAATTATTTTATTAACTTTTTCAGGAGTAATAACCGACTGATATTCAGGGTGATAGTTGCTTTAGTTGTTAGATTGTTTTGCTTACTTCTTACGGTATGACTGACACACTCGGTCGTATGCACTCAGATGCTCAGTTCGCTGGTTCATCTTCAGTGCCCGCTC
>JAGBYW010000079.1 GCA_017628555.1 Bacteroidaceae bacterium
GATGCGATTGCCACAGGCAACAAAAGGTTGGTCAATGGGAGTTATCCTACATATACAGATACTAATCCTCGACTCACAAGGTCGGGGATTTTTTTTGATACAACACAAAGTTACGCCCAAAGGCAATACACCGTGATGACGCTGAAGGCGTCACCGCTCGGTAACTTAAAGAATTTCACTCGCTTAATGACGCTGAAGGCGTCACCGCTAGGTAACCGGTGGTTTGAGCAAAGCGAATACCCCCGGACGTATCGTGCACGATAGTCGCACTCTGAAGGAGTGCCCCATACTATAGGCACTGTGTTGGGGCACTCCTTCAGAGTGCATACCTACTGATGTTCCTACCGCGGGTGCGCCCATTGGCGTACCCGCGGTTACTGAGCGGAGACACCTTCGGCGTCTTGTGGGCACAAATTATTTTGCACAACTATTCCATTACCAAAATAAATTACTACCTTTGCCGTGTATGTGGACACTATCCGCATCCAAGACATATAGATAAATAGCTCAATCGCCTCTGAATCACCACCTCGGAAATTGAACGAGCCACAAATATTTACAAGCATTGAGAGTATACGCTATACGCGTAGACTTCTCTCATAGTTTGTAATGGTTTGTGGTGAACCAAGAGGCGTATGACGGGAGTCTGCGCTTTTTTTGTTGTTAAGCGTAGAGTCGAAAAAGCAAACTCACTTTATGTTTAACTAATAATTTATTATTATGAAAAAAATGTTCTATTTACTGGCTTTATTACCAGTTATTCTATTCTCAGTTTCTTTAACATCTTGTAGTAAAGATGATGATGAACTTGAAGCACAAAATGTTCTTTATGGTACAAAATGGCAAGCAGAAGACTGGTTATATCAGTCTTTCTGGGGTGGTGGTAAAACCTACGCAGTTCTAGATTTTACTTCAAATACTACTTGCGACTTATATAACACACAGCAGGGTTATGTAGTTTATGATTGTGGCAAATTCTCATATACTATATCTGGTAATACCGTTACTTTTAAGAGTTTAGAAGATGGTGACATTTCTACTTATACTATATCTGGTAGAAAAATGACAAAGAATGAAGGTAGTAATCATATTAAAGGCGGAATAGAAAATACATTTATTAAGCAATAGGATATATAACGAAAAATTCCACTTACTTATCTAGTTGTTTAACTAATATTTTTACTATGAAAAAAATGTTTTGTATGATGCTTGTATTTGCATCATTCTTTTCAATGTCATCTGAAGCACAAAATTCTTATGGAGGAGGCTATAAAGGACTGATCGATTTAGGTTACGTAGTTGGTATCGGAGATTATGACTTTAACAGATACGAATTAAACACATCACATGGTTACCAATTCAACTCTTATTTATTTTTAGGGGTAGGAACTGGACTACATTATATGTCTAAATACGAAACTGCAGGTTCAACTATAGCTCTTGACCAAAGAAAAGCAACTACAGACATTCCTGTGTTTGCAAATATCAAATGTAATATGGGTAAGTCAAAATACGCCCCATTCATTGACTTAAAAGGTGGTAAATATTTAACAAATAATGGAGGTCTGTATGCGAATATTTCTGCTGGTTTACGAATTGCAACAAATGAAAGAAGTGCTGTAAACTTTTCAGTTGGTTACACATTACAAGAACTTGAATTTGAGACATTCAATCGTTTCTTAGGCAGTAGCAGTATGGCATATACTCGAGAAGGCAGAGTTCTTGAAACTGAAGGCATAACCATCAAGGTTGGATATGAGTTCTAAATTTAAAATTTCAACTGATTAGACACCTCTAGTTTACAAACTTTTTTTACAAACTACACACATTATGAAAAGAATTCTTTTAAGTTTATTTGCAAGTATTGTTTTAGTATCAGCTATTAATGCTCAGATTTTAAGAGCTGAAGAATTAGAAGAGTATGCTAAAGAAAAATACGGCAAGAAATGGGTTGACGCTGCTCAGAATCTAGCTTCTACATTGGAATTAGACAAGAACAATGCCTTGACCTATGTTCAAGTTATTGAAGCTCCCAATAAAACAAAAGATCAGTTGTACGTCCTTCTCAATTATTGGTTTAGTGCTACATTTAATGATGCTAATTCAGTGATTCAACTAAATGACAAAGAATTAGGAACAATAATAGCACAAGGTTTTGTAGGAGCTGTCGCACAACATACTGGGGGAATGAATTCATATAATGTAAATTTAAAACCCGTTATAAAGTGCGATATTAAAGACTTTAAGGTTCGTGTAACCTACACTGTACCTTTTTATTCTGTAGTAAAAGCTGTAGGAGGAGGTATAATGGGAGCTATGGGAGGTACTATTCCCACACGTTCAGATGAATCTTGGACTTTAGACAAGTGTTTCCCTTTTGCAGAAAAGGATTCTCACAAGAAAACATCTTCAAAAGCCTTAATTATGGCACATGCATACTCAAATGTTGTTATTGATAAAATTGAGGAATGCGTAAAGAATGGACTTGTTGGAAATGAAAATGAAGATTGGTAAATGATTTTTTAGACAGGATACATTTGCCTCAAATTCTTACCCAATTTTAGAGAAACGGGACACCTGCCCCAATTTAGGGCATTTGCATTTCGCTCAAAATTGTATTATCTTTGCAGTGCAGAGAAGGAGGTTTTACCCAGGTGGGTAGAACCTCTTTTTTATTCACTTGATTTACAGCAAATTGCAAAAGTGTATTTCTGCGTACTAAGTCCATTTTAATGGAAATTAGGTTACTAATAGTTGAAATTATTAGTAATGTAGTTGAAAATAGGTTACTTTTAATTTTTGGAAGGTCTCAAATAGGGTGCGAGAAATCTTAAATAATCTTAAATTTTCTTAACGTGGAATTGCAAGATTTTGCTAAAAAAGCGCGAGTTGAATGCGTGAGATTTTAAAATCCTGGAGCAAGTCTACACGCGGCAGAAAAAACGGCAACCACAAGGGATTATTTCACGATTTCAAACGATTTCAAAAGGCGCAAAAATCATTAAGTCGCTAATTTACATGCTGTAACAAGGAAATATTCCGGGAATAGGGGGTGGACATAAAAAGGACAAAAAAATAGAGATAATATAGTAGGAAACCCTTTACCACAGACCCCTCCGCCCATTGGGCACCTCCCCTAACTTTGGGGAGGAATTTTATATACTTCCATTCGTATGCTATTCCCAATTGAAAACTTGAACGGGATACACTAAGTAAAAATGTCCCCATAAGTTAGGGGGACGAGCAACTTTTGTTGCGGAGGGGGTCTGTTAAAGTTCTTTGGTCAACTGCTATATCATTGCCAAAAAATTAAGTAAATTTGCCTTTGAAACTCAACTCCGCATTTACTCAAACTTTATAACCTATGAGAAAGAAACTCTTCCCCACCCTCCTGCTTGCCATGAGCGCCATGATGTTTACCGCCTGCGGTGGCGCAACTGCAACAAATGAAACTACGCAAGAGGGCGACACTATCACAACCGACACCATTGTTTACGAGCACGACTACCTCGTGAAAGTTGGAGACCTTGCCCCCGACTTTTCCCTACCCATGACCGACGGCACAACCTTTACACTCTCCGAGCAGCGTGGCAAGGTGGTGATGCTTCAGTTCACCGCCAGTTGGTGTGGCGTATGCCGCAGGGAGATGCCCCATATCGAAAGTGAGATTTGGCAGCGCCATAAGGATAATGCGAACTTTGTACTTGTAGGGGTTGACCGCGAAGAAACGAAGGATGTTGTTGATGCTTACACGCAAAAGGTGGGAACCACCTACCCCATGGCACTCGACACGGCCGCCAATGCCTTCGCGAGTTATGCCCTCCGCCAGTCGGGCATCACGCGCAACGTGTTGATTGACCGCGACGGTAAGATTGTTAAACTCACGCGCCTCTATAACGAAGCAGAGTTTAGTGGTCTTGTTCAGGCGATTGATAGTTTGTTGGCTGAGTAGGGAATAGAGGATTTACTCCGCAGGCGCTCTCCCCCTGTTTATAGGGGGAGGGGACCGCTTCAGCGGTGAGGGGGTGCTGAAAACAAGTAGTCCTCTTCCCCACAAGGATGTACATATCTTACCCTTTTTCGCACCCCCTCACCAGCAAAGCTGGTCCCCTCCCCCTATAAAGAGGGGGAGAGCGCCATTCGGATTAGTTTTCACTAAACGATAAAGGAGACAACCTCACATGAGATTGTCTCCTTATTATTTTATTCACAACGCCTTATCGTCTGTTCCTACGCAAAGAAATTCTCCATAAACACCAACGAGAGGAAACCTAAAAGGAGGGCGTAGGTAGCGGACTTTTGGTAACCATGAGCATGGGTTTCGGGAATCATCTCGTCGCTCACGACGTAGAGCATGGCACCTCCAGCAAAGGCAAGCATCGCGGGAAGTAAGAGTTGCGAAATGGCGCCTGCCGCATAACCTATCCACACGCCTACGATTTCTAAACCGCCTATCGCCAACGAAATTAAGAGCGTGCGCCAGCGACTTACGCCCAAGAGAAGAAGCGGGGAAATAACTACCATGCCTTCGGGTACGTTTTGCAAGGACAAACCTGCCGTTACCGCCCACGCATTTGAAACCTCCTCAGAGTTAAAACTGATTCCGGCAGCAATACCTTCGGGCAATTTGTGCAGGGCTATCGCTAAAACGAAAAGCAAGACGCGGTTAAGCGAAGCATTCGTAGCATGCTGTTCGGGATCGAGACCTGTGATGTGGTGAAGGTGAGGAGTAACGTGGTCTAAGAGATTGAGGAATAGTGCTCCAAGCATTACACCGCCAATAATCATCCACCACCCACTGAGTTCAACTGACTCACAGGCAGGAAGTATCAGACCTACAACAGACGCTGCAAGCATGACGCCTGCACAATAACCCATCACTGTATCGTTCCAACGATGCGGGAGTTCCTTTATGAGGAACCCCAGCAACGAACCTATTAGTGAAGCACCACACAGGGAGAGGGCGCTGATCCAAACGGCTTGCATAAGATAAAAGGTTTTAAGGTTGTTAGGTTTTAAGGTTATAAGACCATTCGGACTGCGTAGTCCTAACAACCTTACAACCTCAAAACCTTATAACCTCAAATTAAAATTTCAACACCGCCGCACCCCAACTGGGCATGGTGACCTTCGTAAATCCATCGACCTCGAGGTTGATGACTTGCACCTCATCGGTGAGCAAGTCTGTGGCACATTGTGTACCCTCGGGGAGAGAGAGGAATTCAAAGGCGTGCTCAGGAATGCGCACACCGATGGTTGTGGGATATTCGTCGAAGTTTACGACAACGAGAATGGTAGCATCCTTGCTGCGACGGAGGAAGGCGAAGTTGCGACTGGGATTTAAGCCTTCTTCGCCGTCGTAATTCACGTACATCAAGTCGTAGAAGAGTCCGTTGTTAAAGGCTTCTTCTTCATTACGCAAACGAAGCACCTTCTTATAATAGTTGTAAAGTTCCTGCTCCTGCTCGGTGAAGTTCTTACCACCGTCAAGGAGTTTGTGGAGCTTCTCTACATGCCAATAGTCAAAGATCGTGGTGCGACCGTCACGACCAGAGAAGCCTTCTTCATCCATACCGGGTTCGCCAATTTCCTGACCTGCGTAAATCATCAAGGGATTCTCACGCATCAAGGCGCTAACGATGAGCGCAGGTTTCGCCTTCTCGGGAACTGTAGCAAAGAAGTTTGAAGCAATACGCTGCTCGTCGTGATTTTCCAAGAAATCGAGCATGTGGTCGTGAATATCGTCTACCGCCTGCCAAGCACCTGTAATCGCCGCCGCAGGTTGCTGGTGACAAACGATAGCACGGAGCGTATCGTAAAGTCCAACCTTGTCATAGAGATAGTCAAAACCACCAATCTTGATGTAGTTGCGGTATTCGTTAGGGTTATACACCTCGGCAATAAACTGGATGGCGGGGAACTTCTTCTTCACCTCCTTAATAGCATACTTCCAAAATTCCACGGGCACCATTTCCGCCATGTCACAACGGAAGGCATCAACGCCCTTCTTTGCCCAGAATTGCAAGATTGCCGTCATCTTCTTCCACGTATTGGGCGTGGGTGAAAAATGCTTTGTGCCACCGCCACAATAATCCACACCGTAATTCAACTTCACGGTTTCGTACCAGTCATTACAATTGGGCCACGCATGGAAGCAGTCGTTACCCGTAGCCTTTGCGGGAAGTTCTTCGTAAGTGTTCTTACCATCCGTGGCAAAGTCTGTGTGAAGCGCTTCGCCCAAGATGTAGTAGAAGTTATTTTGTGCGTCAAAACCCTTCGCCTGGTCGTCCGTCTGACCGAGGTCCTTTGTGCGCGCAGGTTTTGCGTCCGACTTGTACTGACGTGCCACATGGTTGGGCACAAAGTCGATAACCATCTTCAAACCTGCAGCATGCGTGCGCTCCACAAGCGCCTCAAATTCCTTCATTCTGTTAGGAACATCCACCGCCAAGTCGGGGTCGATGTCGTAATAGTCCTTGATGGCATAAGGAGAACCCGCCGCACCTTTAACAACCACGGGATTGTCTTCAGCAATGCCAAAATCTGCATAACTGGTCTTGGTAGCGTGTTCCAAAAGTCCAGTGTACCAAATATGTGTATAACCCGTTTCGTGAATACGCTCTAACACCTCTGCGGTAAAGTCATTCATTTTACCACACCCGTTTTCGGCAATAGAACCGCACTTTACGTTCTTACCACCTCGGTTAGCAAACAAGCGAGGTAGCACTTGATAAATATTCATAGTCAGTTTTTCGTGTTTTGTTTAGATATACTAACAAATGTGTGGGTGCTTAATCGCAAGGATTTACGACAAAGCACTCACACATTTGCTGTGCTAATTTATTAAATACTTATAATCCACGAACTGTAACGTCGCGAGAAATCTTAACAATCATTCCCTGGAGCGCCTTACCGGGACCGCATTCAACAAACTCAGTAGCACCTGCGGCAATCATGTTCTGCACTTCCTTTGTCCAGAGCACGCTTGCGGTGAGTTGCTGAATGAGGTTTGCCTTAATCGTTTCGGGGCATTCGTGAGCCGCACCGTCAACGTTCTGATATACGGGGCAAACGGGCTTGTTGAAGGTTGCCTTTTCGATAGCTGCCTCCAATTCTTCCTTTGCGGGTTGCATGAGGGGCGAGTGGAAGGCTCCGCTAACGGGAAGTACGAGTGCGCGCTTCGCACCTGCTTCCTTGAGTTTTGCACACGCCGCTTCGATAGCCGACTTCTCACCTGAAATTACGAGCTGCCCAGGGCAGTTGTAGTTCGCGGGAATTACAAGTGCTTCGGGAGTAGAAACTTCCTTACAGATGGCTTCCACCTGTTCGTCGGGAAGACCAATTACTGCCGCCATTGTACCGGGAACCGCTTCACAAGCAGCCTGCATAGCGAGTGCGCGAGCTGCTACGATCTTCAAACCTTCTTCAAAAGAAAGGCATCCAGCAGCAGTGAGCGCAGAGAGTTCGCCGAGCGAGTGACCTGCTACCATTGCGGGCTTAAATTCATCGCCGAGGCAGAGGGCAGAAATTACACTGTGGAGGAACACAGCGGGCTGTGTCACCTTGGTCTGCTTGAGTTCTTCGTCCGTACCTTCAAACATAATATCGGTAATGCGGAAACCGAGAATCTCGTTTGCCTTGTCAAAAAGTTCCTTTGCAAGTGCGTTATTTTCATAAAGGTCCTTACCCATGCCCACAAACTGTGAGCCCTGACCGGGAAATACAAATGCTGTCATAGTTGTTTGTTCGTTTATTAGAATGCGCCCCACGGGGCATATATATTATATGGAGTAGGTCGGCGAGAGAAGTACGCCACCTAATCGTTGGCAAAAATAAGTGTTTTTGCGCACATACATAAGCAGTTGGCACAAAATTTCACTCCTCTTGCCAACTCTATAGTTTAGGGAGCCTACTCTACGAGTACGTTTTTCGTTACCGTAACCAAGTAATACATCCACGAAGGCACCTGGTATTGCACCTTACCTCCGGGAATTTCGTCCGTGCGCACCACTGAGGCATCGGCATTTCCCGAAATGTGATACTTCGCCACGAGTTTCACTTGATGCACGCCGGGAGTGTTAAAAACAATCGTGTCGGTGGGGTTGTTCGAAAAGTTGTCGTAAACCACAGACGTAAACGTAGGCTTGTGAATACCCTCATCGCGACCGTCGCTCCAAGCATACTCCGCCTTATAAAGAAGGTGTCCCTTCTGAGCCTGCTCAACGGTGGCAACAAACTTCTCACCCGCCACAATACGGTCGGTTTCTGTCACCACAGACTTGAAAGTCATGTCATGAATTACGGGACAAGTTGAAGTATACTTATCATCGTCGCGTTCGCAACTGGTCATGCCGAGCGCGAGGGCAAAAATAGGCAAAAAAATCTTCTTGATCATAGGATGATGTGAGGTAAAATTATAGCGAAATTATGCCTGCTAAAAACTATACCTATTTTCGTAAAAATTAGGTTACTAATAATTTTTTTTAGGTTACTAATAATTTAAAATATGTTACTAATAATTTTGACAGTTTTAGACCCACATTTAACTACCTGATAATATGACAGTTGCGCAAACCTAAAATTCTTTCAAAATTCCGTACAATCTTTGCACGGGCAAACCCATTACGTTAAAGAAACTACCACGCAATTCTTCAACCGCCACAAGGCCAATCCACTCTTGGATGCCGTAGGCGCCGGCTTTATCAAAGGGGCGGTAGTGAGAGACGTAGAAATCGATTTCTGCGTCGGTCAAAGGAGCAAACGTCACATCGCTCGTCACGGCAAAGGTTTGCTGCTTCGCAGGTGTAACAATCGCCACTCCCGTCACTACTTGGTGCGTGCGCCCTGCCAACTGCTTGAGCATCTGCTTGGCATCAGCGGCATCCGCAGGTTTTCCGAGTACGCAACCTTCGGAGCACACAATCGTGTCTGCCGTAATGATGAGTTCGTCTTCCGCCATTTGCGCAGCATGTGCCACAGCCTTTTTACGGGCAATATAGCAGGCGGTTTCTTCGTTGGTCAAACCCTCGGGATAACTTTCATCGACGTCGGAGAGGGTGCGCACGGTGAAGTCCAAACCGAGTTGCGCAAGCAGTTCTCGGCGGCGGGGCGAATTGCTGGCGAGCACGATGCGATACTTGCTCAGGTGCGCCGCCAAAGGATTCTGTTGTTCTGTCATAAGTGAGAAACTCGTTCTTCGTTACCAGCCAAAGGCCTCTGCATCACTCATCCAAAGTCCCTGCGCACGGAGCACCTGCTCAATAATGTCGCGTCCGCAGCCCATGCCTCCCGCCTTGTCACTCACGTAGGTAGCAATCTGCTTGATTTCTGGGGCAGCGTCGGAAGGGCAACAGGGGCAACCGCAATGGCGCATCACTTCGTAGTCGGGAATGTCGTCGCCCACGTAAATAACTTCCTCGGGCGAAAGACCGCTTTCCTCCAACCACTGTTCGTAAACGGCAATCTTGACGCTCACGCCCATAAAGACGTTTTGCAAACCGAGTCCGACGTAGCGCTGGCGCACCGCCTCGCTCTTACCTCCCGTAATGATGGCGAGGTTCAGGCCTTTCTTCACCGCCAGTTGCATGGCGTAACCATCCTTAATATTTGCGGTGCGCATAGGTTGGGCATCGGCGCCAAGGGTTACGAGGTTAGAACTCAATACGCCGTCAACGTCGAAAGCGATAGCCTTTATCTTGGTTAAATCGTAGTTAATCACTGTTGTTTTCGTATTTAAAATGTGTCACTTAAGCATCTTATCAGCCGTCCGCATAATGCTTTCGCTCAAGAGTCTGTAAAGTTGCTGTGTGGAAGTATCATCGCTCAGCAAATCTGCCTGCGCATTCATTACCGTATAGTCGGCGCGCACGGCGGGACCCGTTTGCCCCAGTGCAGGAGGCGTGGTACGCAGTTTCTGCGTCGTTGCTTCGATAAGGGGAAGCAAGTCCGTGAAAGGTAGGTTTACCTTGCCCATAATATCCTCGGCAAGGGCATAGCAATGGTTCGTGAAGTTGCACGCAAACACAGCTGCCAAATGCAAGTAACGCCGGTCGGCGCTGCTCAAGGGGGTTACGTTCTCACTCAGGGACTGCGCCAACGTCTTCACCAGGGCAAGCGTATTCTCATCCGTCGCCTCAATGTAAAGGGGCAAGTTTTTGAAAGAAACAGGTACAGCCTTTGAGAACGTCTGCATGGGATAAAGCACCCCACCCTGCTTTACACGTCCCTCAAAAACGGAGAGCGGTACGCTACCAGCAGTATGAATGCACACGGCTTGAGGGTGCAACGCCGCCACTTCACCGATGAGTGTGGGCAAGGCGTCATCTTTTACCGAAAAGAGGTAGGCATCTGCCTCGGGCAAGTCACAGACCTCAGACGTAGGTACTGCCCCAACAGATTGCGCCACATCTTGTGCGTGCGCTAAGGTTCGACTGTACACTGCCATCACCTTGTGTCCTGCTTCGTGGAGGGCGCGACAAAGATGTGTCGCCACATTACCAGCGCCAAGAAGTACAATATTCATAGTTTGCTTTTTAGTAGACAAGTAGACGAGGTACGAGTAGACGAGAAGGATACCGAGATAAACGAACTTCACTCCCGCATGGTATATTTACTCTTTACTCTTTTAACTTTACTCTAAAAACTTCATCCGCTCCCAACGCAAATCCTCTTCCGCGTGAGGGGGCACTTCCTGCGCCCTTCTTCCTACGGCAATAATGCAGAGAGGTTCTTGCTCGGGGGCGAGGTTGAGCATATCTCTCACGGCGAGTGAAGCGGGACTACCATCTTCTTGCAAGCGTTCGCGAATCTGCACCCAACAAGCACCAAGTCCACAATTTTCTGCCGAAAGTAAGAGCATCGTAGCAGCAACAGAGGCGTCTTCAATCCACACGTCGGAGATGTCCATCCGACCGCAGATTACGACCGCCAAAGCTGCACCGGCAATCATCGTGCCAAAGCGGGGTTTTGCCTGAGAGAGGCGCTCGAGCATGTCTTTCTGATCGACCAAAATGAACTCCACCGCCTGCTTTCCCTTAGAACTTGGGGAATACAATACGGGTGTCATCAATGCTACCACTTCATCGGACGAGAGGGGCGTGTCTTGGTACTTACGAATGCTTCGGCGGCGCTTTACAACGTCTAAAAAGTCTGCCATTAAGGTACTGCGCTTTGTCAATTATACCAACTTCACCTTGTCCAACACCTGCTCACGGCTGCAATAGTGACAGCAAATCACATCGTTGTTCTTTTCAGAAACGTGGAAGCGGGTCTTCATGGGTTCGTTGTTGGTAATACACTTGGGATTGCCACACTTCACGACGCCCACAATATCCTTGGGAAGTCGCACCTGGCGCTTCTCCACAACATTAAAGTCCTTGATGATGGACAAATTTACGTTGGGCGCCACTACCGCCAAGCGGTCGAGTTCAGCATCCGAAAAATAGCGGTCGGCAATCTTCACAAGACTCTTGTTGCCCATCTTTTGGCTCACAAGGTTGTAACCAATCATCACAGTGGACTTCAAATCCTGAAGACCAAGCAGGCTGATGACTTCAAAAAGTTTATTGCTGGGAATATGGTCAATAACGGTGCCATTCTCAATGGCAGCTACCATTAGTTCTTGATTCATGAGGGATAAGGTTATGAGGTTGGAAGGAGGGAGGTGGTGAGGTTATAAAGTCTCTAAGGTCTTTAAGGGCACACTGCATTTGGTTTGGCAAAGAAACCGCAGGGTCTTAAAACCTCAAAACCTTAAAACCTCAAAACCTACATATTTAACACATCACAGATAATCGCTTCGCGGGCATAAAGTCCGTTTTGCGCCTGCTGGAAATAGTATGCGTGAGGATCGTCGTCCACATCGTAAGCAATTTCATTGACGCGGGGAAGCGGATGAAGGATTTTCATGTTCTCACGTGCCTTTCCGAGCATCGAAGCCTTGAGGATGTACACGTCCTTCACGCGTTCGTATTCCATCAAGTCGGTAAAGCGTTCGCGCTGTACGCGAGTCATGTAAAGGATGTCGGCTTCAGCAATCACGTCCTCGTTAAATTCTTCATACTCTACGTACTTGATTCCGTGCTCACGGCAATATGCCTTATACTCTTCTGGCATGGCGAGTTCCTTGGGTGCGATGAAGTGGAACGTAGGATTGAAGTGGCGGAGCGCCATGAGGAGCGAATGCACCGTACGTCCGTACTTTAAGTCGCCCACGAGGAACACGTTGAGATTATCAAGCGTTCCCTGCGTCTTGTAAATGCTATAGAGGTCGAGCATCGTCTGTGTGGGGTGCTGATTTGCCCCGTCACCAGCGTTGATAATGGGCACCTTTGCCACTTCACTGGCATAGAGCGCTGCACCTTCCAAATAGTGGCGCATCACGATGACGTCCGCATAGTTTTGCACCATCATGATAGTGTCTTTCAAGGTTTCGCCCTTCGTACCACTCGTAATCTTGGGGTCGGCAAAACCAATAACTTTTGCGCCAAGGCGGTTGGCAGCAGTTTCAAAACTGAGGCGTGTACGCGTAGAGGGTTCAAAAAACAGGGTGGCAACAATCTTGCCATCCAAAATCTTGCTATTGGGATTCATCTCAAACTCCTCAGCACGCTGAATCAACTGCAAAATCTTTTCGCGCGACAGCGTGTTGATAGAAACCAAACTTCTTTTTTCGGACATCATGTTTCTTATGTTTTAAGGTAAGTAAGTAGCACCGCCACCTCATTGAGAAGGCTACACTACGCTATATTTCCTCCAAAATTAGGTATTTATTTTATATAAAAGGGAGAAAATTACATTTTATCTGCCCCGGAACAAAAATTAACGCCAAATTTCTTTTTAGATTAGGGGAAAAGTGTAACTTTGCTACGTTCCAAAATTGTTTCTCTTGGAGGGCGGAAAAAGTCATTCGGAGATTGGTAAAATTAAGTCGGACTTAAATGAAACTAACTCGGACTTAATTTGATTTAACTCGGACTTCGTTTTTACGACTTCCCATCCAAGAAATTCCACTTGAGACAAACAACTATAACACTGCAACTTTTACAAATATCATAAACACTCTAAACTTACACCTACTATGAAAACTTTGAAAGGATCTAAGACAGAACAGAACCTCCTCTCTGCATTTGCTGGCGAATCTATGGCTCGCAACAAATATTCTTACTACGCGTCAAAGGCGAAGAAGGAAGGTTTTGTGCAAATCGCAAATATCTTTGAAGAAACTGCTGCCAACGAAAAGGAGCACGCTAAGATGTGGTTCAAACTCCTTCATGACGGTGTGCCTTCAACTGCTGAAAACCTCCTCGACGCTGCTAATGGCGAAAACTACGAATGGACAGACATGTATGCTACTTTCGCTAAGGAAGCACGCGAAGAAGGTTTTGAAGAAATCGCTAACAAGTTTGAACTCGTGGCTGCCGTTGAACGCGAACACGAAGAACGCTACCGTAAGCTCCTTGCTAACGTAGAAGGCAAGTTGGTATTCAGCCGCGAAGGCGACGCTATTTGGCAGTGCCTCAACTGCGGTCACATCATGGTGGGCAAGGACGCTCCCGAAATCTGCCCCGTTTGCGACCATCCCCAGAGTTACTTCCAGCTCAAGGCTGAAAATTTCTAAACTCCCCCATCAGCAAGAGACTGTGCCCCGTGCATGGTCTCTTGTTGCAC
>JAGBYW010000080.1 GCA_017628555.1 Bacteroidaceae bacterium
AATCCCGAGCGCGTTGCCCTCAACAAGCAGCAACCCCATGCTTGGTTCTTCAACTTTGAGAATGTAGACCAGGCGCGCAAGGTGTTGCCCGAAAACAGTAAGTATTGGAAGTCGCTCAACGGCGAATGGAGCTTCAACTGGGTGGGTAACCCCGAAGAACGTCCCGTTGACTTCTACAAGGTAGACTATGACGTGACAGGCTGGGACAAGGTTCAGGTGCCCATGAACTGGAACGTGGTAGGTATTCAGAAGGACGGTTCACAGAAGTACGGTACGCCCGTATATTCTAACCAGCGCGTAATCTTTGCTCACCAGGTGGCTGTAGGCGACTGGAAGGGCGGTGTGATGCGTGAACCTGCAAAGGATTGGCCTACGTATAAGAACCGTAACGAAGTGGGTTCTTACCGTCGCACATTCACTGTGCCTGCTGACTGGGCAGGACGTCAGGTGCTCATCAGCTTTGACGGTGTTGACTCATTCTTCTATCTTTATGTCAATGGCAAGTACGTGGGTTTCTCAAAGAACTCTCGTAACGTGGCTGAGTTTGACATCACGAAGTACCTCGTAGCCGGTGAAAACGTATTGGCAGTAGAAGTGTATCGTCACTCTGACGGTTCGTTCCTCGAAAGCCAGGATATGTTCCGCCTCCCCGGTATCTTCCGCACTGTGGCACTCTCTGCTAAGCCCCAGGTACAGGTGCGCGACTTGCAGGCAATTCCCGATTTCGACAAGGACTTCGTGAATGCTACGCTTGCTATTGATGCTGAAGTGCTCAACCTCACCAGCAAGAGTGTGAAGGGTTACACCATTGATTACTCACTCTACGCTGTAGAACTCTATGGCGAAAAGACAACGCTCGTTCCCGGTGTTTCGGCTTCAGTAAAGGTAGGCGCACTCGCGAAGAACGATGCCGACCATGCGAAGGTAACCATGCAGGTAGGTGCACTCGTGAACAAGTGGAGCGCAGAAGCGCCTTACCGCTACGTGCTCGTGGGTCAGTTGAAGGACAAGAAGGGTAAGGTGGTTGAAACCTTCTCAACAAACGTAGGTTTCCGTAAGTGTGAAATCAAGGATACGCCCGCTTCTGAAGACGAATTTGGTTTGGCAGGTCGCTACTACTTCCTCAATGGTAAGCCCATTAAGATGAAGGGTGTGAACCGTCACGAAACATGCCCCGAACGCGGTCACGCTATTACGCGTGAGCAGATGGAGTATGAAGTAATGCTCATGAAGCGCGGTAATATCAACCACGTGCGCAACTCTCACTACGTTTGCGACCCCTATTGGTATTACCTCTGCGACAAGTATGGTATCTACCTCGAAGACGAATGTAACATCGAGAGCCACCAGTACTACTACGGCGAAGCTTCGCTCTCACACGTGCCCGAATTTAAGAACCACCACGTTGCGCGTAACATGGAAATGGTGTACAACAACATCAACCACGCGTCTATCGTAATTTGGTCGCTCGGTAATGAAGCGGGTCCTGGTAACAACTTCGTGGAAGCTTACAACGCTATCAAGAAGGTGGACACTACACGCCCCGTTCAGTACGAACGTAACAACGATATCGTGGATATGGGTTCTAACCAGTATCCCTCAATCGCTTGGGTGCAGGGTGCTGTGACTGGTAAGTACGGTGTTAAGTATCCTTACCACATCTCTGAATATTCTCACTCAATGGGTAATGCCGTAGGTAACCTCATTGACTACTGGGAAGCTATGGAAAGCACAAACTTCTTTATGGGTGGTGCTATCTGGGACTGGGTGGACCAGGCTGTCATTAACTACGATCCCGTTACTGGAGATAAGTATTGGGGTTACGGTGGTGACTTCGGCGACAAGCCCAACGATGGTATGTTCTGTATGAACGGTATCATGCGCCCCGACCTCTCACCCAAGGGACAGTACTTTGAAGTGAAGAAGGTGTACCAGAACGTTGGCGTGAAGGCGGTTGATATGAAGAAGGGTGTGATTGAAATCTTCAACAAGAACTACTTCGTGCCCCTCAACGACTATGAGATTGTTTGGAGTCTCTATGAAAATGGCGAATGCGTTTTGGCAAATCAATACCTCACTGGTCCCAAGATGGCAGTAGGTCCTCGCGAAAAGCAGAACTTCCGTCTTGACCTCTCAGGCGTACAGCTCAACGAAACCAGCGAATATTTCGTGAAGGTTCAGTTCAAGTTGGCAAACAACAAGCCTTGGGCGAAGAAGGGTTACGTGCAGATGGAAGAACAACTCCTCGTTAAGGAAGCTACAAACCTCCCCTCTATTGCTGCAGGTCAGAAGGGCGCAATCGAAACTAAGGCAGAAGGTTGCCGCCTCCTCGTGAAGGGTGAAGACTTCACTGCAACATTCTGCACTAAGAAGGGTTGTCTCGCACAGCTCGCTTACGATGGTTTCGACGTTATCAAGCCCAACTCTGGCGGTATGGTTCTCGACGCTTACCGTGCGGCTACTGACAACGATATTTGGGTATATCAGCAGTGGACAAACAAGGGTACGCACAACTTGAAGCACAAGGTGCTCAACATGACGCAGACTAAGGGTAAGAATGGCGAACTCGTGCTCGCATTCACCGTAGAAAGTCAGGCGCCCAAGTATGCTAATATCCTCGGTGGTTCATCTGGTCGCTACAGCATCGTAGAAAAGGGTGATTCACTCGGTGAAAACGACTTTAAGTTCACTACCAACCAGATCTACACCGTTTATGCTGACGGTTCTGTAGAACTCCAGGCGGCGATTACGTCTAACAATCCCACATTGATCCTTCCCCGCCTCGGTTATCACCTCGAAATGCCCAAGCAGTACGAATTTGCTACGTACTACGGCCGCGGTCCTGTGAACAACTACAACGACCGTAAGACTGGTCAGTTCATCGAACAGCACAGCCACAGCATCTATGATAACATCATGCTTCCCAAGCCCCAGGATTACAGCAACCGTGAAGATGTGCGCTGGATTTCGCTTACTAACGAAGCAGGTCATGGTGCGGTGTTCGTAGCAGGTGGTCAGATGTCAGTTTCTGCACAGCCCTGGACAAACCTCGAACTCCTTTACGCTCCCCACTTCTACCAGCTTCCCGAAAGCACTGGTACACACCTCTACCTTGACAGCAAGGTAACAGGTCTTGGTGGTGCTTCTTGCGGACAGGGTGGTCCTTTGAACCCCGACCGTTGCTTGGCAAATGCGCACAACTTCAGCTTCATCATTCGTCCTGTACTCGGCAACAACATGGCAGAACAGGCACAGGTGACAACTGCTGGCGAACAGCCTTTGACCATCACTCGTAGCAACACGGGTAAGGTAGAAATCTCTTCTGTAGACAAGAGCCGCACAATTATGTACAGCTTGAACGGTGCGAAGAAGGGCACTCAGTACACTGAAGCGATCAACCTCCGTGACGGTGGTGTGGTTAAGGCATGGTATGCTGACAATGAAGCACTTGCTGTAGAAATGTCGTATGCGAAGATTGAGAGTGTGCCCCTCGTGGTTACTTTCTGCTCAAGCCAGGAACCCGGTGAAGGCGCTGACCGCCTCGTTGACGGCGACAACTCTACCATTTGGCACACTGTTTACGGCGTAACCGTAGCGAAGTACCCCCACTGGATTGACTTCGACGCAAGCGAAGTGAAGAACATGAAGGGCTTCGTTTATACTCCTCGCCAGAACGGTCCTAACGGTCAGGTGAAGGATTATGAAATCTACGTTTCTCAGGACGGTAAGGAATGGGGCGAACCCGTGAAGAAGGGTAGCTTCGCGAAGGGCGCAGATCCCAAGCGCGTACTCTTCGACGCTCCCGTACAGGCACGCTACATCCGCTTCCGCGCACTCTCTGAACAGAACGGTACAGACTTTGCCAGCGGTGCAGAATTTAGTTTGATTGCTGACTAAGAAAATATGAATAAGATTTGAGCGCTCCATTATGGGGCGCTCATTTTTTTTGAAATAAAGTCCGCATGGCGCTCTCCCCCTGTTTATAGGGGGAGTACCGGCTTTGGCGGGGAGGGGGTGCTTTGTCTAACTCACAACTTCAAACTACTAACTACATCCGCAGAGCGCATTCGGCACCCCCTCACCACTACGTGGTCCCCTCCCCCTATAAACAGGGGGAGAGCGCCGTGCGGGACATTTACTCCTTACGGTATTTGCTTCCCATATATATAAATATGTGTGTCGGCGCAGAACTTTTTGCGTCTGTGAACTCCAAGTTACAAAATTTATGCTTAATTTTGCGCCCGTTAGTTTTGAAAATCAATAAATTCTAAATAACAAAAACTATGTTTAAGATCTTTAAAGGTTTCCATTTGGTAGAAGCTTTGCAGCAGAACAAGCAGGTTCGCCGAATTGAGAGACTCCCCAAGCACTTTGTGGCTTTGGCTTTTACCCTTGCGGTAACATTAACACTTTGGAACCTCCCCATTGAGATGTTCGGAATTCCCGAACTCACTATTGTGCAGCAGCGCACCATCGCCCTCTTCGCATTTGCAACTTTGATGTGGTTGTTGGAGGTAATTCCTTCGTGGTGTACATCCGTTGCTATCATCGCAATTTGTGTATTCACGTTGTCGACAGATGCCTTCTTTACTTTCACCCGAGGTTTTGAACCCGAAAAACTCGGTACTCTCTTGAGTTCAAAAGCTGTTTTGGCAACTTTTGCTGACCCCATTATCATCCTCTTCCTCGGTGGATTTATGTTGGCTATTGCAGCAACAAAGACAGGTCTTGATGTAAAACTTGCGCGTGTCCTTTTGAAACCTTTCGGTAAGAAGAGCAACAACGTGCTTCTCGGCTTCTTGCTCATCACAGGTGTCTTCTCTATGTTCGTGAGTAACACGGCTACTGCGGCGATGATGATTGCCTTCTTGGCGCCTGTGTTGAAGTCACTTCCCGATGCTAAGGGTCGCACCGCCTTGCTTCTTGCCATTCCTATTGGTGCAAATATCGGCGGTTTGGGAACACCTATCGGTACACCTCCCAATGCTATTGCTACGAATGCCAAAGATGCTATGGGGAATCCCGTGTTGGACATCGGCTTTGGTGAGTGGATGTTAATTATGATACCCTTTGTTCTTGTAATTTTGGTGCTCTCATGGTTATTGTTGCGCTATATGTTCCCCTTCCAGCAGAAAGAAATTGAACTCAAGATTGAAGGCGAAACACAAGGTGGCTGGCATTCAACCGTGGTAAATTGGACTTTCGTTGCAACGATTATTCTTTGGTGTTTGGGTAAGGACGTGATTGGCATTGGTCCTAACGTTGTTGCTATGTTGCCCATCTGCGTATTCTGCGTAACGGGTATTATCAAGCGTCGTGACCTTGAAGAAATCAACTGGTCTGTACTTTGGATGGTTGCCGGTGGTTTCGCCCTCGGTTTGGCGCTTAACGATACAGGTCTCGCTAAAGTATTGATTGATAACATACCTTTCAGTGAACTCCATCCCATCGTATTGCTCGCTGTGGCAGGTTTGCTTTGCTGGGGGCTTTCTAACTTCATCAGTAATACAGCTACTGCTAACCTCTTGATTCCTATCCTCGCATTGGTGGCTCAGGCTCTTGTGGCAAATCCCGAAGCGGCTCCTGGTTTTGAAGCCATTGGTGGTTCACAAACCCTCCTCATCGGTGTGGCAATGGCTGCGTCATTCGCAATGTGCTTGCCCATCTCTACGCCTCCTAATGCCCTTGCACACTCAACGGGTCTTATTGAACAGAAGCACATGGTGCGCGTAGGTGTTGTAGTAGGTATCGTAGGTATGGCACTTGGTTACCTCATGCTCATTGGAATTTCAATGTTGAAGTAAAATATAATGGTCGAAGTTTCCTGAATTTTGGAAATTTCG
>JAGBYW010000081.1 GCA_017628555.1 Bacteroidaceae bacterium
GACGATTTTAACTTGTTGGTTTTAAGGGTATTACAAAATGGTTTTTCATGCCGTGATTTTAGCTCCGTTTATATGCTTGAGCGGCATTGTGTGACAAAAAAGTCGGAGGGAATTATTGTCCCCTCCGACTAAATCTGTATGTGCGAACTACACAATATTTATATATATACCTCAATCATGTCTCCTAAGTGGCGGATGAGATGCGCTTCAACTCTTGTTATTACGAATTTCTGCGCGTCTGATTTTTCCGCTAATGGTCTTGGGGAGCTCGTCTACAAATTCTATCACTCGCGGGTATTTGTAGGGCGCCGTGATGCGCTTAACGTGGTCTTGCAATTCTTTAATTAGTTCAGGACCAGCTTTCTCCTTGTAATCTTGCGCGAGAATTATCGTAGCCTTCACTACTTGCCCACGCATTTCATCGGGCACGCCGGTGATGGCGCATTCTATTACGGCGGGGTGGGTCATCAACGCACTTTCTACTTCAAAGGGTCCGATGCGATAGCCCGAACTTTTGATGACGTCGTCGGCACGACCTACAAACCAGTAGTAACCGTCTTCATCTTTCCAGGCAATGTCGCCCGTGTAGTAAAGTCCGTCTCGCATGGCTTCTTGAGTGCGTTCTTCATCGCGGTAATACCCTTTAAAGAGTCCGACGGGCATTTTGTCGCCCGTGCGTATAACGATTAACCCTTGTTCACCCGCTTCTACGGAGCGTCCTTCGCTATCTACGAGGTCGATGTTGTATTGCGGAACGGGCAACCCCATGCTTCCAGGCTTGGGGTTCATCCATGGCATGTTGCCAAGCAATAGGGTGGTTTCCGTTTGCCCAAATCCTTCCATGAGTTTGAGCCCTGTGAGCTGTCGGAAGGTGTCATACACCGCGGGGTTAAGGGCTTCACCCGCAATAGTGCAATATTTGAGCGACGAGAGGTCGTAGCGAGTGAGGTCTTCGTGAATTAGGTAGCGGAAAATTGTGGGTGGCGCGCAGAGTGAAGTAACACGGTGTGTTTCAATCATCTGTAGGAAGTCGGCAGGAGTGAATTTCTCGTGGTCATAAACGAAAAGTGCGGCGCCAACAATCCATTGGCCGTAAATTTTTCCCCACGCAGCCTTTGCCCATCCGGTATCGGCAATCGTTAGGTGGAGGCTTTCTTGTGAAAGGTTGTGCCAGAAAAGCGCCGTGCTGAGATGCCCTAAGGGGTACGTGAAGTTGTGTGCCACCATCTTGGGTTGCCCTGATGTTCCGCTCGTGAAATAGAGGAGCATCGTGTCATCGTTCGTATTGGGATGGGCAGGGCGTTGAAAATCAGGAGCGTTATTAAGCCCTTGATGGAAATCTTCAAAACCCTCAGGCACTTCAGGTCCCACGCTTACAATGTGCTTGAGCGTAGGGCAGTCGGGTTGTGCGTCAAGTATCTGTTTGGTGATTACAGGTTCCCCTGCACATACAATCATCTTAATATCAGCCGCATTACAACGGTAGACAATGTCTTTCTTCGTGAGTAAGTGTGTGGCAGGAACAACCGTGGCGCCAAGCTTAGTGAGGGCTACGGTGCTAAACCAAAATTCCGCTCTTCGCTTGAGAATAAGCATCACAAAATCACCCTTTCCAATCCCGAGCGACTGGAAGTATGCCGCCGTTTTATCGGTATAGTTCTTAAGGTCAGCAAAAGAATATCTACGCACCTCGCCTTGGTCGTTCGTCCAAAGCATGGCTAATTTCTCAGGCGCCTCAGCCGCCCAAGCATCAATTATATCGTATCCAAAGTTGAAGTTGTCGGGAACTATGAGCTCAAAATTAGCATTAAAGTCTTCTTGCGAAGTGAAAGTCGTCTGTTTAAGGAATTTGTGTATCATAGTTTTTGTGTTGTGTGTCAGTGTTGGTACAGACTTTTGGAGCGTAGTTGTTGGAAAAAAACATCTCGGCGCAGAGATTTCAAATCGTTAAGTCTTAGTTTTAAGAACTATGAAGTCTGTAATTTATCTCACATTGTGTTCAAAGTGTAAGCAATATGTGAAATATTTTGTGCAAATATAACTTATTTTATTAAAACAAAGTGGCATTTTGATATTTTTTTAGAAAAAACTAAAGCAAAAGTGCGAATCTATAGCAGACGCATAAAAATAATAGAGCGGCATCACAAAAAATGAGCCGCTCTATAGAACAAAAATTTGTATCTTAGATGAAGGTTAGTAACTTCTTGCCACCACTACGCGCGCTACGGCAGGCTTTCCGCTTACCATATCTACGCCGAGGTCAGATTGGTCGTAACCGTAGGGTACGCAACGGATAGTTGCTTGGGTGTCAGCCTTAATCTGTGCTTCTGTTTCTTCTGTTCCATCCCAGGGGCAGAGGAAGAAACCGCCATTCTTAACGCGTGACTTAAATTCTTCATAATCGTTGCACACATGAATATTTTCGTCAAGGCGTTGTTTAGCTTTCGCATATACATTCTGCTGAATTTCATCGAGGAGTTGCTTTACATAGTCTTCAATTCCATCGAATGAGAGTGTCTGCTTTTCGAGTGTGTCACGACGCATGAGTTCAATCGTGTTGTTTTCCAAATCACGACCGCCCATTACGAGGCGTACGGGTACTCCCTTGAGTTCATAATCGGCAAACTTAAAACCAGGACGCTTGTTGTCGGCATTGTCATACTTCACACGGATGCCCATGCTTTGGAGACGTGAAGCAAGTGCGCCAAGCTTTTCATCAAACGCTTCAAGTTCGTTACCCTTATAGATGGGAACGATAACAACCTGGATAGGAGCAAGAGCGGGAGGGAGTACGAGACCATTGTCGTCAGAGTGTGTCATGATGAGTGCACCCATAAGGCGCGTACTTACGCCCCAACTTGTAGCCCAAGCGTATTCGAGCTGATTTTCCTTATTCACAAACTGCACATTGAAAGCGCGTCCGAAGTTCTGTCCGAGGAAGTGTGACGTACCGCTTTGAAGCGCCTTACCATCCTGCATCATGGCTTCGATAGTATACGTATCA
>JAGBYW010000082.1 GCA_017628555.1 Bacteroidaceae bacterium
ACCCCTAAAATTATTAGTAATGTATTTTAAAATATGTTACTAATAATTTTTTTTAGGTTACTAATAATTTTCATTAAAACTGGTTTAGTTTTTTGAAACACAAAAACTGATGACATCATTTAAGACCCTGGCATATATCGTATGCAGCACACTCGCAAGCAGTGCTTATGCGGCAAAAGACACACCGCCCTCATTCGCCCCATCTCCTAAGTCTCCTACAAGCAAACAAGGCGCCAATGAATGGGTAAGTGAACTTGTTTCAAACATCCACCTTCATGGTTATGCACAAGCTGGTTATACCTACACGCATGGCGAAGCAAGCGACAACAATACATTTGACCTCAAGCGGGCACTGCTTTGGGCTGACGCACAGATTACAGATCGTTGGTCAGTACTCTTTATGCACGACTTCTCAAGCGTGGTACAGGAGTTTTATACCGATTACAGGTTAACCAACTCAAAGGCACTGACCATCCGCTTCGGGCAGTTTAAAAACGGACTTACTTTTGAAAATCCGCTTTCGCCAACAAATCAAGAAACAATCGACGTCTATTCAGAGGGTGTCACCTATCTTACGGGGTGCGGAAGCGATCCTTTATTGGGAGTACAATACGGAAGAGACCTCGGTATTTCTCTGTTTGGAGAAACCAAAAACGGAAAGTTGCGCTACGAGGTTGACATCATGAACGGGCAAGGTATCAATAAGAGAGACGGCAATACCGAAAAAGATATTATTGGCAGGTTGGAATGGCGCCCCATAAAGGAACTTAACTTTATTGCGACGGGGCAAATAGGTCATGGACACGCCGTAGCAACCTCTCTCTACAACCCAACAATCCACTTGGGACAAAATTACAAGCGCAACCGTTGGTCTGTAGGCTTTGATTACAAATCCCTCCCCATAAATTTGCACGCCGAATTCCTGGAAGGAATAGATGGAAAAGTAATAAGCAGAGGTGCGTACATAACAGGGTGCGTACCAATAAAGAGAGAAGTGATTGACCTCGTAGGTTCATACGATTTCTTTAACTTCAACACATCATTGGGAATGGAACAACACAAAGTAGTCGCAGGAGTACAATATTGGTTCTACCCCAAATGCCGACTTCAATTACAATACGTTTACAAGAGTGCTTCCCTTAAAAATGGCACATTCAAACACGGCGCAAACAATGCCATTATGTGCCAGGTGCAAGTAAGATTCAACTAAAAACACGTCAGATAAGTAGGAGGAAAACCAAAAGTTTTCTTCCTACTTGTTTTTTCTATATAACCGAGCAATCATACTGAGCACCCAATCCTGAATAAAACTAAAAAAACTCCCTGCCTTCCATTACGAAAGCGGGGAGTTAATATTATAATGTCGGATTGTTTTATCCTCCGAAGTCGTCGAAGTGAATCATTTCCTTTTCTACGCCGAGGCTGTCGAGGAGGTCGAGCACTGTCTTTGCCATCATGGGAGGACCGCAGAGGTAGTATTCGCAATCTTCGGGTGCTTCATGCTGCTTGAGGTAGGTGTCGCCCATTACGGGGGCTACGAAGCCTGCAGTGTACTTGATACCTGCTGCATCTGCCTTGGGGTCGGGACGGTCAAGCGCAAGGTGGAAGTGGAAGTTGTCGAATTCCTTTTCCAATGCGAGGAAGTCGTCGAGGAAGGGGATTTCTTCCAATGCGCGTGCACCATAGAAGTAGTGCATCTGACGGTCGCGGCACTGGCGTGTCTTGAGCATGTGCATGATCTGTGCACGGAGGGGAGCCATACCGGCACCACCACCTACCCAAATCATTTCGCGGCCTGATGTGTAGTTGGGACGGAATTCTCCGTAAGGACCACTCATGATTACCTTATCACCGGGCTTCAAGCTGAAGATGTAAGATGAAGCGATACCAGGATTTACATCCATGAAACCGCCGCCTTGTTCTTTGGGCTTGAAGGGAGGCGTAGCGATACGTACGTTGAGGGTGATGATATCACCTTCGTCGGGATAGTTCGCCATTGAGTAAGCACGCACGGTGGGTGTGTCGTTCGTACACTTGAGGTTGAAGAGTCCGAAGTTCTTCCATGCGGGGAGGTAAGTATCGCCGATGAGTGACTTGTCGAAATCCTTATCGTAGTCGATGTTGAATGCGGGGATCTTAATCTGTGCGTATGAACCGGGTTCGAAGTCCATGTGTTCACCAGGAGGAAGTGCTACCTTGTATTCCTTGATGAAAGTAGCCACGTTGCGGTTACCGATCACGGTGCATTCCCATTCCTTAACGCCCATTACAGAGTCTTCAACATTGATGCTGATGTCGCCCTTTACCTTACACTGACAACCGAGGCGCCAGTTTTCCTTTACTTGCTTGCGTGTGAACTGACCCTTTTCAGAATCGAGGATTTCACCACCGCCTTCAGGTACTTGTACCTTACACTGTCCGCAAGAACCCTTACCACCACATGCTGAGGGGAGGTAGATGTCGTTAGCGGCGAGTGTGCCGAGGAGGGTACCACCCTGCTCTACCTGGATCTTGTCTTTGCCGTTGATTGTAACGGTTACCATTCCACCGGGTGAAAGGTATTTCTTCGCTACAAGCAAAATCACTACAATAAGGAGTATGATTGCGAGGAACACTCCAATACTTGCTAAAATAAGATTTGCCATTGTTAATTCCTTTCCTTATTAAATAGTGAGACCTGAGAAACACATAAATGCCATTGCCATGAGACCTACGGTGATGAAGGTGATACCCAAACCACGGAGGGGACGGGGCACGTCGGTGTATGCCATCTTTTCGTTGATAGCTGCGAGCGCTACGATAGCGAGCAACCAGCCGATACCTGAACCAAGTGCATACACGATAGCGTCAGCAACGCCACCGATGTATTGTGCGCTATTGGGTTCCATACCGATACGCTGTTGCATGAAGAGCGAAGCACCCATGATGGCGCAGTTTACAGCGATAAGGGGCAAGAAGATACCGAGTGAAGCATAGAGTGAGGGTGAGAAGCGCTCAACAATCATTTCTACGAGCTGCACGATACCGGCGATGACACCGATAAAGAGGATGAACGCCAAGAAGGAGAGGTCAACGCCTTCAACGAGACAGTTGGGACCTAACACTTGTGTCTGCAACAAGTAGTTGACGGGAACGGTTACGAGCAATACAAAGATTACCGCAAGACCGAGACCGAACGCTGTCTTTACAGTCTTCGCCACTGCAAGGTAAGAGCACATACCCAAGAAGAAGGCGAAAATCATGTTGTCCACAAAAATGGAGCGGACGAACAAACTTAACATATGTTCCATATTCGTTGTTTCTTATTTATGGGTTTGTGAATTACTTCTTATCGTTAATCGCACGAGTTGCCCAGATGATGCAACCTACGATGATCAATGCCATTGCGGGCATAGTCATCATACCGTTGTTGGCGTATCCCCATTCGTAGCATACGTCGGGAATTACCTGAATGCCGAGGAGTGTGCCAGCACCGAAGAGTTCGCGCACGAAACCTACAGCCACCAAAATCCAAGCGTAACCGAGACCGCTACCTACACCGTCGAGGAATGATGCCCAGGGACCGTTCTGCATGGCAAACGCTTCGAGGCGACCCATGAGGATACAGTTGGTGATAATCAAACCTACATATACGGAGAGCTGTACGCTTACATCGTAAGCATACGCCTTAAGCACCTGGCTTACGAGCGTTACGAGAGTTGCAACAACTACGAGCTGTACGATGATACGAATGCGGTTGGGCACCGTCTTACGCAACAATGAGATAATCACGTTTGCAAAAGCAGTAATCACCGTTACAGAGAGACCCATTACGATGGCGGGTTCCAACTGAACTGTTACAGCAAGCGCAGAACAGATACCCAATACCTGAACCGTCACAGGGTTGTTGAGGTTCAACGGACTTGAGAATATTTCTTTATTCTCCTTTGAAAATAATTGACTCATATTCTAATTCGTTGCTTACTTGTTAACATTAAAGAAATTCACATACTGCTGGAGTCCGCCGTTTACCATTGCTGCAACACCGTTACAAGTGAGTGTAGCACCCGTGATACCGTCTACTTCAACGGCATCGTTAGCTACCTTACCTGCCTTTACTACGGTGAGGGCTACGTGTTCAGCATCGCCTTCAGCAAACACTGACTTGCCGTCAAACTTCTTCTGGAACTTTTCTTCGGCGATTACCGAACCGAGACCAGCTGTTTCAGATTCGTGTGACATGTATACGCCAAACACGGTCTGGAAGTCGTCATTCAAAGCGATGTAACCCCAAAGGCCGCCCCAAAGTCCCTTACCCGTTACGGGGAACACGTACTTCTTAGCGCCTTCTACTTCACAAACGTAAACGACCAAGTCGTTCTTTTCGTTGAAACCGCCGTTTTCAGCCTTTACGCTACCGTCTTCGTTGATGATGAGGTCGCTCTTTACGAGGGCTTCGTAAGTGGCTTCAATGCTGTCCTTCTCAAGTCCGCGCTGGTTGAGCGCAGCAAGAATCTGCTTCTTCTTATCGAGTTCCACATTCTTATCCTGTGTGGGCTTAAGAACAGAGGAAACGAAAGCAAGGAGGAACGCCACAATGATTACCATCACCGCAGCATAACCAATTGTATATCCGTTACTATTTGTATTCATTGCTGTTTACTTCTTAACGCGGTTGAGACGCATATTAATATTACGCTGAACGAAAACATAGTCGATGAGCGGTGCAAACATGTTCATCAAGAGGATAGCGAGCATCATGCCTTCGGGATAACCGGGGTTCAATACGCGTACGGTGATAGCAACTACACCGATGAGGAAACCGTAGATGAACTGACCCTTTTCTGTGCGTGCACTGGTTACGGGGTCTGTTGCCATAAATACAGCACCGAAGCAGAAACCGCCTGTTGCAAGGTGTTCGTACCAAGGAATGTTTGCAACCACGTTGGTTTCCATTCCAGCGATGTTGAACAACCATGCTACTACAGCACCACCTACGAATACGCTACCCATTGTGCGCCAGCTGGCAATCTTTGTTACCAAAAGCAATGCTGCACCAATAGCGATGGCGATAACGCTGGTTTCACCTACAGAACCAGGGATAAGACCTACGAATGTGCTTGTTTCAGCAAAGTTCACCGCCTGACCAGCAGCTGCGATACCAAGAGGAGTAGCAGCAGTGAAACCGTCAACGACATTGTGACCCAAACCGCAGAATGATTCAGTAGCTACCCAACAAGCGTCACCACTCATGCTTGTAGGATAAGCAAAGAAGAGGAACGCACGTGCAATAAGCGCGGGGTTGAAGATGTTCATACCTGTACCACCGTAGATTTCCTTTGCAAAGATAACGGCAAAAGCTACAGCGAGTGCCATCATCCAGAGAGGAGTGCTCACGGGGCAAATCATGGGGATGAGCAAACCTGAAACGAGGTAACCTTCCTGGATTTCTTCCTTCTTCCACTGAGCTACAACGAACTCAATACCCAAACCTACACCGTAAGAAACGATGATGCGGGGAAGCATAACAAGAAGGCCATAGAAGAACATTTCAATGAATGAAGTCTGCTCTAACATACCTGCAGCTGCAGCGTTCTGGTAACCAATGTTGTACATACCAAAAAGCAGAGCAGGAAGCAATGCGATGACTACGAAAGACATGATACGCTTTGAGTCAATAGCATCGTGGATGCTCACACCTACGCGCGACGTTGCGTTAGGGACAAGCAAGAAGGTCTCCATACCGTCGAAGACAGAGCGGAACGCTGAAAGCTTACCGCCTTCCTCGAAGTTGGGACGAATTTTATCAAGATATTTCTTTACCATAATTACTAACTATTTTCCTTACGAAGAATATCAAGTCCCTCGCGCACGATGCGCTGGAGTTCCAATTTTGAAGAGTCAATAAATTCTGCAACAGCAAAATCTTCGGGCGCTACTTCATAAATACCCAATGCCTCCTGACGGTCGATGTCGCCCGTGATAATGGCCTTCACCAAGTAAGAGGGATAGATATCCATGGGGAATACGCGTTCGTATTCTGCGCTCATAATCATGTGGCGCTCACCACCCTTGATACGGCAGTCGAGGTCGTACTTCTTACCCTTGCCCATCAACCATGAGAGGTAGCTGCGGCTTGTTGAGAAGTCGTTCACGCGGGGCATGATCCAACCGAAGAGTTCATCTACGTCATCACCTTCGGGGAGGGCGCATACTTCAGTTGAGAAGGCTCCGAGGAAGTCAGCAGTAGTGGTCTTCTTACCTACGAGGGGGTTACCATCGATAATGCGTACATGGGCATCAACAGCGGGGATGATGCTTGAGATGGGCGCACCCACCTTTACTTTCAAGTAAGTAGGTTCTGCTACCTTGCTACCTGCCACGGCAATCATGCGTGTCAAGTCTACCTTACCTGTGCGCATCAAGCGACCTACGAAGATCACCGCTTCTGCACCCATTGTCCAAACCACTTCACCCTTGTTCACGGGAGAAATATGGTTAATCTGCACACCCACGTTACCTGCGGGGTTGGGGCCGTCAAACACGTTTACGTCCGCACCTTCAAGGGGAAGGATAGACGTATTGATCTGCTCGGGAGAAACACCTATGTGCACCTGTGCCAACTTTGAGAGCGCTGCCACACCGAGGCGGAAATCTTCTTCCTGACCCTTTGCTACAAACGTAAAGTCGGCAGCCAAAGGCATCTTTGAGAAGGCGCTTACGAAAATCGCCTTAGGCGCATCTTGTGCATTTGCTACTACGTCGTAGGGGCGCTGACGCATGAATGCGAATAAGCCCGACTGCAACAAGAGGTTCAACACTTCCTCACGCGTTGCCTTAGCCACGTCTGTCGCCTTAAACTCCTTAGCCACTTGAGTTGCATCGGGAGTAATGCGAATGTAGAGGATCTTACGGCGTTCACCGCGCTCAATTGCCTTCACGGTTCCGCTCACAGGCGAAACGAAAGCAATGCTCTCCGTAGCCTTGTCCACGAAGAGGGGACTTCCGGCGAGTACATTCTCACCTTCCTTCACCACAAGCTTGGGCGTCACTCCTGTAAAGTCGGCAGGGCTGATTGCGTATTCCGCAGCCAA
>JAGBYW010000083.1 GCA_017628555.1 Bacteroidaceae bacterium
AACTACTAACTACTCACTACTAACTACTCACTCCTAACTACTCACTCCTCACTTCCACTCTATAACCATGTCTCACTTCGACTTCCAACAATTCAGAATCTCCCACGACCGTTGCGCAATGAAAGTAGGCACAGACGGCGTCTTACTCGGCGCATGGAGCCCCGTAGACGGTGTGAAGCGCATTTTAGACATCGGCACAGGCAGCGGACTCATCGCCCTGATGCTTGCCCAGCGGTCAGACGCCGAAATAGTGGGTGTAGAATTAGACAGTGCTGCCGCAGCGCAAGCCTTGGAGAACGCGCAAGCCTCGCCTTTTGCCCAGCGCATAACGATTGAAAATTGCAATATTTCAGACTATTGCGCTCCCGCCCCCTTCGACCTTGTGGTAAGCAATCCCCCTTTCTTTGAAGAGAATGTCACCTCCCCCGACCAACTACGCTCACAAGCGCGAAGCGCCCACTCACTCCCCCTTGACCGCCTTATAGCGATTGCTTACAACATGCTCACTCCCGCTGGCCGCTTCTGCGTGGTGCTCCCCACCGACACCGCCCAGCGCTTCACTGGCGCCTGCATCGCCCATCACTTCACTCCCCTGCGCCTCACCGCCGTTAAAACCACACCTACAAAATCGCCCAAGCGCATGCTCCTCTGCTTTAAGAAAGGCGTAGACCACACCGCCTGCGTTAAAGACACACTCATACTCTCCGCCCCAGACGGAAAACGCTCGGACGAGTACCAAAAACTTACCGAAGACTTTTACCTCAAGCGGTAAAGTGCTGGCGATGGGAGGTGAGCTACGCTCGCCAAAAAATGAATCACTTTGAGCAGCACACCCACAAGTTTTTGCATAGAAAAATCACTGTTTGCAACACCCCAAATAGTGTTTCAAAAAACTATACCTATTGTAGTAAAAATTATTAGTAACATAAAAAAAATTATTAGTAACATATTTTAAAATACATTACTAATAATTTTGACGTTCATAACTACCTGAAAAAGAGGATGTAATTTCGTTGAAATCACATCCTCTTTTTTGCGTTAAAATTTAGGCGTTTTAGGTTCCCGAAATGAGCTATTCTTTTGCCTCGTAGACCACCTGCTGCATCGCCGCATCATCATAGATAACTTGGCGGAGTTGATCGGGCGTAGTCTTCACAGCATTGCGCGTAAGTTCGGGCACGTTGTAGCTCTTCATGCGACAGAAGTTGTGCTCGGGGTCGTATTGCGGAAGCACAAAGGCTTTATGGTCGTTGCCCTCGGCGTCGAAATATGCAATATACACGCGCGAATAACTGCCTTCGTCGCGACGCGAAGCGACTACTATCCAGCGCCCATTGCTGCTCCACGTGTGATAACTGTCGGGACCTGGCGCGGAGGCCTTTGTGAGGCTGCGGACGCTATCAGTGCGGAGGTCTTTTACGTAAAGGTCGGCTTCGGGATGCCAAATGTGGAATTGCCCACGCACTCCCTCTGTATACAGCAGGTAATTGCCATCGGGACTGACGCGTGGCACGGCGGCACTGCGCTGGCGCGAGGCGCAAGCTACTTCAAGCTGAGGAGCGCCAAACGTGCGGGTTACGGGGTCGAAACTCATGCTCATCACATCGTAGTGCATACTATCGATGAGGTGTATTACGCGGTCGGCGCGCACGCTGTCGGGCACGGCGGCTAATTGAGGGGTGTAGGCGCGGCAGAAGAATAGGCGCTTGCCATCGGGAGCCCAATGGGGGAAGGTTTCAAGGTAGTCTTTTGTGCGTAACACGTTTGTAATAGCGTTGCCTTGAACGTCGTAAAGCACGAGGTCGCTGGCATAGTCAACAACTTCTACCTTGCTGGGGTCTGCAAGGTGGAATACTTGTCCCGTGTTATTGGAAGAGAATGCCACTAAGGGGAGTTGCGGGTGCCACGTGGGATATACGGAATTGGCCAATACGGAGTCTGCCGTCATCTTCATCTTTTTGGCTGTGCCATTCGCTACGAAAACGGTGCCACCGTGAGAGGCGCGCACGTGGAAGAGCATGTTTGTGGCGTCAAAATTCTGATAATTGTGACAGTTGATGCAATGGTTGTCGTCGGCAGAGAAGGTGTTGTTGTTCTCATAGATGGTGTTTTCCTCAAAACTGGTAAGGTCGCGCTGATAAAGTCCCAGTTGGCGATAAAGTTCGTAGCTGGGTTCTATCAATCGGTAAGAGAGGAAGGAGTCGATAGGTTCGGGAGCCACATAAAGGGTGTAGGGACGGAAAGACTTCCATGCGCCCGAACGCTTTGCGTAGATGGTGACAGAGAGGTTGTTCCCCTTTTCAGCTTCCAGCAACTCGCGCCACTCGTCGGCCTCAAAGAAGCACTTGTTAGCATCAACCTGCGCCACAATTTGCTTGCCCGAAGTGGCGGTAATAGTGGCGGCAAACGCTTCGCCGTGGGTATCGACCATCACGTTAAGGGGGGCGATGTTCCAGGGTATTGCCACATCGCGGTAGTCAGGATAAATGGGTGCCTCTTCTTGAAGCGGCGTATGTGAAGCAGGAGCTTCTTTTGTCATACCTCCGCAAGACACGAGGAAGAGAAGGAGAATAAATATCAGGGGCATAATTGTTAGAATTTTGTGAGGGGTGGCAAATTAGGGTGCTGCCTAATAAGCTCCCCAAAGAGGACTTTTGGAGGAGAGGCGCCTTGCCCTTTCCGTTTTGTATGGAGGGAGGGCGCTTTGCTTAGCGCTGGTTAAATTTAGTTTACACCTCCAGCGCTGGATTGGGGTTTGCGCACTTGGTAGGGTTCGTTATTTTCGCAATAATAGTAATAGTAGTACGTACCCAACCAATTTTCTTTCAAGCGTTTGCGTAGTTCTGCCTTGTCTTTAAGATAGGGTTTTGCTTCTGCCACAAAGGCGTGAAAATTCGTCTGCAACATGCGGTCGTTACATACTTCGGGGAAGACGTTTTTCACCTCTTCGTGCGTCATGGAATACACCAAAATTGCCTGACGCACCACGGCGGGCAATCTACCTCCCGTCTTTTGGCGCAACACCGTAGCCATATTCATAAAGCGCAACAAGTCTTTTGAGTAAAGGGTTGAAGCGATAGACGTGATGAGGGTTTGGTCAGAACCATAAGAGAGTCCGACGTTATAACCCAAGAAGATGGGGCGACGGAATTGCTGTTCGTAAGCCACTTCACGGGGCGCCAAATTCAGCACCTTGAGCAATTCGGGGTCTTCAGTAACCAACTTTGGATTTTCTATCATGGGCGCATAACGATCTACGAAGCTGGATTCAAACGGCACAGCCTCAATCGCCTTCATGTAACGCTTTGCCAAAAGCGTCTCACCATTGACAATGGCACAAAGCGCCATGCGCTTAAAATTGTATATCGAAGGCCCCGTCATAACGTGGCGCTCCATCGCCGAGCGGTAAGCACTATTTACCAAACCCGCATAGAAATTACAGTCTGCCTCATAAATTGCCGCCTCTGTCTGTCCCTTATCCGTAAGGTAGTCACTATCTTGGGGATAATCAAAGGCGAAGTCAAAGATGCGCTCCAAGAGTTGGTCTTGCTGTACAAGCGAGATGGCATAGTAAGCAGCAACAGGGCGTGAACCCTGACGCGCACTCAAGGCATCCTCAACCATTCCCTCCCAGTCGGCTTCCAACATGCGATTTTGTAAGCGCGCGCAAACTACATCGTTTTGACGGTAGAGATGAACGTAACTAAAGAACGATGCTCCCGCTAACAACACCACCAAGATGGCGCTCCAGTGTGCCGTAGCAGGCACGGAATCGGCAGACGCTCTACGCTTGCGCACACAAGTTGCCACCAATGCGCCAACGGCAGTAACCACGAAGAGGGCAAAGGGAATGCCCATGACCAAAGAGGGTTCGTCGTGGAAATAGAGACGCAGACCGCGCCAAGCGAAGTATGCCAAAGTGGCAAGGGGGAGTAAGAACGTGAGGAGTTTCCAACGGCGAGAGAGCCCGAGGAGACGTGACAAGCAGCATGCCGAACCTACAAGCAACACGGTCATCACGGCACCGCCCAACCACACGTTTTTAAACACCAACATCACAAAGCGCATCGCCCAATAATACGCACCCATGGGTTCGCGTAAGATATAAGTCATGCGCTCAGCCTCGGCTGACACGTAGCAGTCCTGTTGTGCGCGTTGGAAGAGGTCGCCCAACACGCAGGTGCAACACACATATATAAATAAGATGGTCAAAAAATGCACCCAGCGATACGGAATCTGGAGCAGAGACCACGACCGTTGCTTGGTTGCGGTGGGAGCAGACGAAGTTACAGGTTTCTTTGTCGTAGACTTCATAAGAGGATTAAATAATCAAGTTTCTAATACACATATTTCTTGCAAATTTAGGCAAAAAACCTTATTTCTCTTTTCCCCGAGCAGCAAATATTCATTTTTTCTATTACCTTTGCAAAAATTTGCAGGCAGCAGGGCTGTCTGACCTACGGAAAAATCACACTTGGGCCCCATAGCTTAGCTGTATAGAGCGTCAGATTCCGGTTCTGAAGGTCGAGGGTTAGAATCCCTCTGGGGTCACAAAAATTTACTCGAGAGCATGCCGTTACGCATACTCTCGAGTTTTGTTTTACACACGGTTTGAGCGTTCAGCCTTCACTCAAAATGGTTGAAAAATGTAACAATTTTTCGCACACATACTCTACTGATTATCAACACATTAAACATGGTCAAAATTATTAGTAACATATTTTAAATTATCTTACTAATAATTTTTTTTAGGTTACTAATAATTTTTACGACAAGTAGTCTTGTTTTTTTGCTGTAGGATTTCGTCTCGCTATTTGGTAATAAAGAAGGAGGATTTAGAGAGTGCAGTCGCTCCATGACCGACACCTTCTAAATCCTCCTTGACAAAAGATTTATTTCACCAAAACCTTTTTACCCGCAACGACATAAACGCCTTTCGCAAGTCCATCTATGCGCTGCACACCAGGTTGCGTTTCGAGCGCACGCACCAGTTGTCCGCTCAAGTCGTAAACCTTTACCTGTTGAGCTACGTTCGTAGAGAGCGTGATGCACCCTACACCACCGTTCACGCCCAAGTGGTCGGTCTCTACGTACTCAATGCCGTCAGGCTTTACATATCCGTATTGCTCATCAAGGTATGCCAAGCGTTTTGCAATCCAGTTTTTAATGTAATTCACATCCCCCAGAATGTTGGAGTGGTACGACGACCAGCGCTTCTGTTCGCGCGTTATCGCTCCGCTCTCTTCAAACAAATCTGCGTAACTCTGGAAGCGATTGCAGAGCGACTCTTCAGAGAAATAGGTTTCTCTCAACTCTGCATAGCGGGCTGCTAATTCCGTATTCCAACTGAGGTAAGAGCTGCGCTTCAAGCGGTGGAACAGCGTGAGGGTTCCGTGTTCATACTCCCAGAGGAAAGTGGTAAAGTCTTGGTCGGGCACGCAAATATCGCTCGAGCCGTCCCAACGACGTCCCCAAACGCCATCCAAATCCCAGGGCGCGATGCCCATGCGTTGGCGCAGGTTTTGATTGTCAAGGGTCTGGTCGTAGTTATAAAGGAAGAGGTTTTTACCGTGATTATCCGTGGCGAGCATCAGTTCGATAAAGAGGTAGTAGTCCGTGACATTTGGGAGGTCAAAATACTTGTGCACCTCACTATTAAATGCCACGTCGCCCGTAGTTGCCACAAAGTTGATGGCGTTCCAAAGGGGTCCCCAGTCAATCGGTTCTTCCTCCCAGTCGGGATACTTGATTTCAAAGTTTGCCCAGGTCTCGCTGCGCTCCTTATTGTTGTAACTTTCAGGCGCCTTCTTGGGATAATAATTCACACCCATTTCATGCCCCATAAGCACCTCATAGCTCCACTGAGAAGACTTGTAGAGGGTGCCTCGAATGATTGCAGGAGTAGTATCAGTAGCCTCTTCAATCTTCTTAAGTTTCAACTGCTTACGGTCCATCTTTTCGGTAAAGCAATACAAACCGTGATACTTACCATTGAGGTAAACCTCAGCAAATTCTCCGCGGGTGCCGTGACGCGCTTTCTTTTCATACCCCGCAGCCTTGTGATACGGGGGCGTAGCAAAGTCGTTCCACAAGTCCGTGCTCACACGGTTGCGCATACATGCCTTGTCCACCGCCATAGCGTCGAGAATCCAGTTATTATCATCGCGCAAACCAAGAAATTCTACGTCCTTAGAGGTCACGCCGTCGGCCTCGCGCATCTTAATTGCATAGCTTTTCTTGTTGAAACTCTGTGCCGTAGCGCCGCGGTAACGGAAAGCGGCATTGTAAATAGAGTCGTGGCCGGCGATATTTGCTTGCGTAACGCGTAGCGTACCGTTCGTGTAATACGAACCACTACAATACGGATAAGTTACTTCCACAAGATTGAGGTAAGTAAAGCGAATAGGAGCAGACTCTATCTCCTGACCGTTTTTATACAAATTAAGCGTGTGAGTATCAGTACATTCAAAATCTGTAAGGTGGATAATGCCCTCTGCATCGGGCGCCACTCCGTCGATACGCATTTCATAATCGGCGTCGGCTACCTTACACACGAATTGGACAGTAACATCGAACACTCCCGTAGTGCGCGCATCGGCGGGCACGGTAGCCACGTACGTCGCATCGTCAGTGTCGTAAATCAATTCCTTATCGTTAATGCGCAAGGTATCTACAAAACTGCGGAAGCCCATGAGTTCTACGCCGGGGAATACTACCCCATTTTCCATCAAGTATTTTGCGTGGCGCTCGTCGGCAGAGTAGAACACGAAGGTTGAACCTGAGTCGTAGAGGTCGTAAAGGCAGATGAATTGTTGGCTATAGTCGTTCCAAAACGTGTATTGCGATTGACCGTTTGTGATGACTCCTTGCCCCCACCAGTTGTATTCATAAACGGGGCGCTGGGTTAGTTTTTCCACGGTATAACCTGGGCAATTAAAATCATCATAAAACCCAAACTCCCAGTAGTTTGTACCCGTTACGGAAGAGCTTTTCTTTAAGTTAAGTGGCACACTTTCATTCGGGTAATTGGTCATTACATATTGACCTGCCTCAGTAAAGATAGAATAGCCGTCGCCATTTTTTCGGAAATAGAAATTATCGCCCTCACCCTCGGTTTGGTAAAGTTGATTTCCCTCATTTTTCAAGAACTTTCCCGAGCGCACATTACGAATTTTATAGAGCACAGGGTCAGGCGCCGTAGAAGCCACAATAGGTAAGCTTACCTTGCCCGTACGCTCCCAGAAATACCCCTCATCCGTGAGTCCGCAATCTCCTTGTATGGCTGCGCCCCAATCTGGAGTATCAGTTTCACCACCGAGTATATTTCCCTCTTTATCAACAAAATAAAAAATACCATTACTACTAAAGTAATTCGCATAAGTTCCCACAAGTCCGGTACCATCCACGCGCATATTGAAATACTGAGTGGGGTCTTGTACGCTTTGAATAAAGTAGCCACCCGCCTCTAACTCGCCTATGTTCCACTTCGCCTTATTGCCCGACGCAGAAGCAGAGACATTCAACCCCTTCTTCTGAGTTTCGACGCGCTGAGCATCATAAACCAAATACTCCATCGACACGGCATTGCGGAAGGTATAAGTTCCGTCTTCCATGGCTGAGACATACCAATATCCATCATCGGGAATTTCCGGAGACGCGTAATAGTAAAGTATGGGATTTACACTATGATACGCACCAAGGGCAATACTTCCCAAATTGTAGTAGGCACACTGAATGGCATACTTCTTTCCGTCTTCAAATTTAGGTTGTGCAAGCACATTGCTCAGACATACGCACAATGCAGACAGGGTTAATAGAATTTTCTTCATACTTTCAGATATTTATGGAGCAAATTTACGGTAAAAAATACGTTCTAAAATACTTCACAAGTATTTTTTTTGTACTTTTGTCTGTACCCCTGAAAAATTCCGCACTAAGTTTCGAGGAATGTAGGGGATTTCAGCAAGTTACAACTCATTATTTTGACAAGATATGCAGATAATCTTACTCTCCGGTGGTTCAGGAAAACGCCTTTGGCCCCTTTCTAACGGCACACGTGCCAAGCAGTTTCTCCAATTACTCCCCGCGCCAGACGGATCTTTAGAATCTATGGTGCAACGCGTGGTGAGAGAACTTCACGAACAGGGACTTGGAGAAAACATCAACTTCGCAACGAGTTTAGCACAGAAAGACCAACTGTGCAATCAGGTTAAGGGCAACGTACAATTCATTACCGAACCCGACCACCGCGGCACACTGCCCGCAATAGCACTCTCGGCGCTCCACCTGAATGAGGTTAAGCAATGCAGCAGGGATGAAATCATATTGGTGATGCCTTGTGATAGTTTTGTAAATGAGGAATATTACACCGCATTAAAGCGCGCCATAAAAGTGGCCGAAGAGGGGCACGCCAAGTTTACCCTCTTGGGCATCCGCCCTACTTCTGAAACGCCCTTTACCCGCTACGGTTACATCTTTGCAGAGCCGCCTGCTGACCCCACTAACCCTGGCGCGCACAGCAAGGTCATCCGCTTCTACGAAAAGCCCGAACCTGAAGTGGCGCGTACCTTGATTATGCAGGGCGCTTTGTGGAACGCTGGGGTGTTTGTCTTTAAACTCGGAGACATGCTTGACATCGTGCAGCAGCAATTCGGCGCCACAAGTTACACCGACCTCTATTCACGCTATTCAGAACTGCCAAAACTGAGTTTTGACCGCATGGTCATTGAAAAGGAAACAGACTTGGTGGCAGTACGCTACGCTGGAAAGTGGAAAGACCTGGGTTCGTGGAACTCACTCTTAGAAGAAACCCCATTGCGCGAAATGGGTAACGTCATGATTGGGCGCGACGTGGTCAATACGCATATCATTAACGAATTAGACCAACCGCTGCTCTGTGTGGGCACTCACAACATGATTGTAGCAGCAACGAACGACGGCATCCTCGTGAGTCGCAAGGATATCTCAGGCACGCTGAAGCACAACGTAGACAGCCTTGAAGTGCGTCCGATGTATGAAGAGCGCCGTTGGGGCAGTTACAAAGTCATCTCCAACCTGACCTTCCCCGATGGCGCACGAGCGCTTACGAAATTACTTTGCATCAGTGCGGGCAAGAACATCAGTTATCAGATTCACCACCACCGCGACGAACTTTGGACCTTCGTAGACGGCGAAGGGGAATTGGTGGTTGACAACGTACAGCGCACCGTAGGTCGAGGCGACATTGCACTGATTAAAGCCGGACAACTGCACGCCGTGAAAGCCACTACTGACCTCAAAATCATTGAAGTGCAGAGCGGCACTCAGCTCGTAGAAGAAGACATAGAGCGCTTTGAATGGGAGTGGAAGTAAATTCCCATTCAGGTACTCGCACCAATAATCATGCGATTTTTTCATTCTCAAAATCGCCCTGCCGTCAAGTGCCCCCCTCTTGATGAGCAACCGCCCCCACTCTATCAACATGCTCCTCCTGAAATGCCACTCAGAAGGAGCATGTTTTTTAGCGTTGAAAGGGTAAAAAAATAAGTGGTATTTGACCTCCCAAAAACTAAACCTATTTTCGTAAAAATTATTAGTAACCTAAAAAAAATTATTAGTAACATATTTTAAATTTTCTTACTAATAATTTTGACCAAAATAGACCCCTTTTTAACAGACTTATTTACAGAGATTTACAAAATTAAAGAAATCGCTTAAAAATCCGATTTGCTATTTCATTTTTCAGACGCATTTTTCGAGAAAAGAGACAGATTTTTGAGCAACAAATTAGAGGGGGATTTCACCACGGAACTCTCGTAAAAGAACTGCCGAACGCTTCAAAATTTTAGCGCCTCCCTCACTCAAAAACCACCTATTTTGTCACCCCCAACAAGCATATTTCCGACCAACTTATTTTTGTAGCAATCAGGTATTTAATTTACCTTTCGGAAGCGAGTTTTGAGAAGCAGTTTAACATTTCGCAACAATATTGTAAAACATAGTTTCCAAAAAACTACGCACGAGCGATTATTTTTCTAAAAAATGGCATTCTTTACACCGTCAAACGATTTTCTTCTAATAAATATATGTAACTTCGCACGGAAAATTAAAAAAGTATTGACATGAAGCTTGTTTCAAGACTAAAATTTATCGTAATCCTTGCCGTACTCAGCTGTGGGGGTATGCAAGTAATGAACGCACAGCGCTTGGTTGCAAAGACCAATTTGTTGTATTGGTGTACAGGAACTATAAATGCTGGTTTGGAAGTCCGCGTATCGCGTCATTATACCCTTAACCTTGAAGGCGAAATCAATCCTCTTACTCTTGGCGAAAAAAGTTTGAAGCACTATGCTATTCAACCTGAAGTGCGCTACTGGCCAATGGGACGCCCACAGGCAAAGTGGTTTTACGGTGCCATCGGTACGATTGGCAGAAAGGAAACCAACCTCACGGGTACGTATAGCTACACGGACACATTCGGTGGAGGCGTATCAGGCGGTTACGTATTTGTGTTGGGACAACGCTTGAGTTTGGAAACATCACTTGCCCTCGGTGCCGTATACGAAAGAGGTATGGAATGGAAGGGCAACAACCATCCTGGAGGTCCCAACGTTAGTGGACTCAAATTTTGTCCGCTCAAAGCAGGTGTCACATTGACTTACATCCTTAAATAAGAGAAACTCTAAGATATGAAAAAAGGTTTTACATATACCCACTTTCTCCACACACTGCTCTGCCTCTGTTTACTCATAGGCGGTGCGGTTGTAGAAGGTAAGGCTCAGAAAAAGAAGGACAAGGCTAATCTCATTTCTGTTACCCTCAGAGTAAAGACTCCAGACGGTATTAAGTATAGTGGTGCAAAGATTTGGGACGCGACAACCCGTCCCGTCATTGATACGCGCTACCGTACAGACAAAAACGGTGAAGTCACGCTCAAGGTGCTCCCCCAGTCAACTTTGATGGTCGGTGAGTACATGATTTGGGATGAAAAGATCAATGAATTTGTACCCATTGACGACTTAGGTATGGGTGACGACTACTATACAGAGGTAAAGGTAAACGGACGCACTACGATTGATGTTGTTGTTAAACAAGTAATGACAGAAAATGCCGACGTTACAGCTGAAACTGAATTGGTGGACGTGCACGGCGAAATGAGAGGTAACACAATGGTGCTCTCTACAAAGATGCTTGTGCGTGCAGATTTGGTGCGTAAGGACAACCGCTTTATTTGGCAGCCCGTCATCATTAACCAGCAGACCAAGGAAGTGCAGTATGGTAGAGCGTTTGTGCTCGACGGTAAGGAGTATAACATTACTCAGATGCGCAACTTCGACAACCAACCAACGAACGGAGACTTCCTTCACGAACAGGGATTGGTTAGAGTAAGTCACGACAGTCTTAAGCTTTGCAAGGTAAAGAGATTCCGACGTCCTGTAGGTAAGACCGCTGAAATTGAATATGCCAAGTCACACGGTTATTTCAAGATTCAAAACGCCGACACAATATATTATAAGGTGACTAAGGGCGACACGGTGGCGTTTGCCAATCGTACGGATAGCATTGAAACTTACTACTATGAGTTTACGACAAAGGATAAGATTTATGTCGACCAGCCTTTGACTCCTTTCGCATACGTAATTGAAACACTCTCTGAAGATTACGAGAAAATCTTGATTAGCGATAGCGTTGACGTACATATTTATGGTGTACTCCACCCTCTTCGCCTTCTTGATGTAAAAATGCAATATGCAGAACTCGACTCTGCCCTTTACAAACAATGGTGGCCCAAACCTAAAGTTGGTGCGATGGCTACAGAGGGTAGCGTAGACTTCAAGTTCCTTGTAGGTAAAAGTACACTTGACAGTAAGGACCCCCACAATGCAAATGAATTGGCGAAGGCAGAAAAGACCGTTCGCGGAATCATTAACGCACGCGGTACAACAGTAACAGGTCTTCGCGTAAGTGGTAAGTCTTCTCCTGAAGGTGACTATGATAAAAACTTAGGTCTTGCACAAGGTCGTTTGAACACGGCGCTCCGTATTCTCAAAGGTTTCATTCCTTCAGACAAACGCCTTGACTATTTGGAAGAAGACCTCGCTCCCGCCGTTGCTACTTGGCAAGAAGTTGCAGACTCTATGCGCAAGGACAGCCTCTTTGACGAAGTGGCACAAATCGAAAAGATTATTGCCGCACACTCTACGGGTAACACGAGAAATGACATCAACAATCAGGGACGCCAGATTAGTAGATTGTCATGCTACGGCATGATTAAGGATAAATATCTGCCTAAATTCCGTCGCGTAGATTTTGTATTAAACACATTCGTTCGTCGTTCTGCAAACATTCATGAAATCCGTGATATGTATGCCAATGGTGAGGAGATGGACGAGTATAGTTTTCACCAACTCTACGCCAACGAGACAGACACCATGCTTCGTTATAAATATTGTAAGGAAGCTTTTGAAAAGTATCCTGAATCTATCATCTTCCGCACTGACCACGCAGGTCACCTTATCGCTCAGAACCGTCCCGACACGGCTTTGCTCTCACAATATACTTACTTGAAGCGCTTTAAGATTGAAGGTGTAGGTTCTTTCAAAGTTCCTGAAGAAACACGTATCAACCAGGTTATTTCTTATGTGAAGATGCAGAACTTTGACAGAGCAGGAAAGATTGCAGAAACTTATCTTTCTGGTGGCGGACGTTCTGAATTTGCAAAGCGCTTGGCACAAGCATATTGCGGTAGTCTCTACAAGGAAGACGGCAGTGTAAACGACACCATTATCAATGCGATTTCAAAGAGTTCTGTGATGAACGAAATTGTAATTCGTATGGCTATTGGTGGTAATGCTGAAGCAGACCAGCGCAGACGTGCTGAAGAGTTGTGCGACACGTTGCTTAAGGAAAATAAGATGAACGCTATGGCAAACTTCCTTAAGGCAATTTGCTTGAAGCGTGCTGACGGTAAGGAAAGTAGAAACCGTGCTACGATTCACCTCTACCGTGCGTTGGAAGCAGATCCCCAACTGATAGAATTGGCTAAGACAGACAAAGACCTTTACGACCGTCTCTACGATGAAGAAATGCCCGTGCCTATCCTTCGTCCAAGAGAAGATTGGGAAGATCAAATTAAAGGAAACAAAACTGGACTTTAGCATCTACTTGACTCCACATATTATATATATGAGGTGTACGACTGATGCAAACACTTCTTTAAAGACTAATAAAAAATGAATTTAAGACATATCACATTACTCGCTCTACTTTTTTGCGCTACAACTACAATGTATGCGCAAGAAAATGATGTGGACGAGAATGAAGTGGGCTTTACCGAAGAACGACCGAACTATGGTCAGGGATTTCACGCCCACCGTTATGCCCTCCAAAGACCGAATATAGCCAAAAGATTTGAGAAGAAAGTCCTGGGCGACCGCCTCTTTTTTGACTTTGGTGTAGGAGTAACGCTACCGTTCTCTGCATCAGAAAATTCAAAAAATGGATTTATTTCTGGAGTTTCTGTTGGTGACTGGTTAACACCTGAACACGGGGTTCGTGCTGGTATTAAGGTGGGAAACTATACCTACGGCAATTATGACATCACGGTTAAGGGTCTCTCTTTGGACTATTTGCTGAACTTCTCAGCACTTACTACATACGGAAAGACGTATGAGAAAAAGAAGTTTGAATTACTTGGTGTAGCAGGTTTAGACATTCTTCATCGCTCACACGGTAGTAGCAGTAGTCTTGGACTTGGCGTTCATATTGGTGCTCGTGCACAATACGGAATTCCCAATTCAATTTTCCAGATTTATGCTGAACCCCGTTTGTATTTCATGGACGCAAGAGAACAGACGGCCTACACCACCAACATGTACAAGTCTGGTGCAGAAATGTTGTTCGGTTTGAGTATCCTCCCCTACCAGCGAGTTATTCCTACGGGTAACCAAGCTGATTTGGACGACGACGGACATTTCTTAAACAATACCTTTGTCTATTTTGCAGGAGGTCCTCAGGCTTTGTTGAGTCCGCTTAAGGGTTCTATGACCAATACTCTTGGCGCACGCATGCAGGGTGGTATTGGTAAGTGGTTCAAGCGCGGTTTTGGTGCACGCCTTTCTGCTTATGCAAATTTCCTTGGTGAAAAGGACGAGAAAAAGAATAAGGGTTTGGGGTTCTCTGCCGACGCAATGGTTGACCTCACCTATTTGAACGAAGGTTACAATCCTCACCGTCGTTTTTGGATGAACGCTTTGTTAGGTGCTTCACTTGCATTACATAAGCACGAGGGAGTTAGAAAGACGTTCACTTACGGATTCGGAGCAGGACTTCAACCTAATTTCCGTTTGACCGAAGGCATTGCTTTCTTCCTTGAACCCAGAGTTGATGTCTTTAACAATAAAAACGACATCTATGGTTCTACGACAAACTCATGGGCAGTAGTTCCCTCACTCTTAGCGGGTGTGAACTTCATGCAAGGCGGATTTACAAAGGAGCAGCGTGCTACAAATGCTAATTTTGCAAATGTTACTCCCTACGACCACCTCTTCATTGACGGAGCTGCAGGTGTATATTTTGCAGGAGAAACTTACCGTACTTTATGGGATGCACCCGCTAAAGACGCTCACCTCAAGTTCTATGGTGCCATCGGTAAGTGGTTTAATGCTACTTCGGGTATGCGTATTTGGGCAGATGTCAATAAACCTCGTGCAGGACATTACGCAGACCATCAACTTACTGCAGGTATCGACTATTTGTGGAACATGACTAATACGTTCCACGGATACGACCCCAACAGAAAGGTTGAACTTCATAGTTCTTTAGGTTTCAACGTACTCAAACAAAAGAACATTGATGGTTTCGCCTACGGTGTTAATGCTGGTGTACGTGCGCAATGGAATGCCACAAAGATGGTTGCATTCTTTGTAGAACCCCAGGTTCGTGTGTACAAGGAAGATCTTTGGCGCAATAACTACACCACAATGGGCTACGACTTTGTCCCCGTGGGTCTTCTCGGTATGCAGTTGCGCTTTGACGGATATACTCCCGCAAACGAGAAGGACGCATTTGTGGAGCGTAAATATGGTCATTACTTTAGTGTAGCTGGTGGTCTTCAGGCCCTCTTGCGTAAGCGTGGTGAAAGTGAATGCTACGGTCCTATCGCCCGCCTAACTTACGGCAAGCAGTTTACTCCGCTTTCATCTTACCGTCTCCACGGTTTGGTTTCTGGTAATGAAATTTACGGAAGAAAATATGCTAATGTTGGTGTAGGTGCTGACTATATGGTAGACCTCACAGCAATGGCATACGGTTATAACGAAGATCGTAAGTTTACACTCAGCAGTATTCTCGGTGCTACAGCAAATGTTTCGTACCAGTCTGGTTCAAAGTTCCAATTCTACCCAGAAGTTTATGCAGGCGCTCAGGCAGCGGTGAGAATTTCAGACCGCTATACGTTCTTCTATGAACCTCAGCTCCGCTACGACTTCACGAACCAGATGAAGCACGCTTGGGGTACCAACAAGATGACCACTTCACAGCGTTTGTCTATGGTTCACCTTCTCGGTATGCAGTTGCGCTTTGACGGATATACTCCCGCAAACGAAAAGGATGCCTTTATGGAGCGTAATTACGGCCATTACTTTGGTGTTGCAGGTGGAGTTCAGGCGCTCTTGCGTAAGCGTGGTGAAAGTGAATGCTACGGTCCTATCGCTCGCCTGACATACGGCAAGCAGTTCTCTCCGATTTCTTCTTACCGCCTCCACGGTTTAGCTTCAGCAAATGAAATCTACGGAAGAAAATATGCTAATGTTGGTGTAGGTGCTGACTATATGGTAGACCTCACAGCTATAGCATTCGGGTATAACGAAGATCGTAAGTTTACGCTCAGCGGTATTCTCGGTGCTACGGCAAATGTATCTTACCAGTCAGGTGCTAAGTTCCAATTCTACCCTGAAGTTTATACAGGTGCTCAGGCTGCGGTGAGAATTTCAGACCGCTTCACGCTCTTCTACGAACCTCAGTTGAGTTACGACTTCACGAACCGAATGAAGCATGCGTGGGATACATATAAGACGACGACTTCACAGCGTTTGTCAATGGTTCACCTTCTCGGTATGCAGTTGCGCTTTGATGAATATACTCATGCAGACGAGAATGACTCTTATATGGAGCGTGATTACGACCACTACTTTGGTGTTGCAGGAGGTGTGCATGCACTCTTGCGTAAGTATAAAGTAGGAGATGTCTATGGTCCTATCGCTCGCCTGACTTACGGCAAGCAGTTCTCTCCGATTTCTTCTTACCGTCTCCATGGTTTGGTTTCAGCGAATGAAATTAACAACAAACGACACGCCAGTGTAGGTGTTGGTGCCGACTATATGATTGACCTTTCGACAATAGCATACGGTTATAACGAAGACCGCAAGTTCACTTTAAGTGGTCTTCTCGGTGCTACAGCGAATGTGTCTTACCAGACAGGTGCAAAGGTTAATTTCTATCCTGAAGTTTACGCAGGTGCTCAGGCTGCGGTGAGAATTTCAGACCGCTTCACACTCTTCTACGAACCTCAGGTTCGCTACGACTTCTCTAACCAGATGAAGAACATTTGGGACACTTACGAACTGACCAAATCACAGCGTTTGTCTATGGTTCACCTTCTCGGTATGAACATGAAGTTTGAAGCGTTTAAGAAGTCGCGCGAAGAGAGAGGTAGTTACGACGATGAAGAAAAGCATGAGTTCATGTCTTTGACGGGTGGTCTTAATGTTCCCCTGCGCAGACTCAACATCGCACGTTTCTACGGTCCTACCGCACGTTTCAGCTACGGTAAGCAGTTCAACCCCTTCCTCCTCTATCGCTTCAACCTCGGAATGGAGTACAACAATTTCAACTGGGGAAGAGAAAGAAGAAGCGTTCCTGAAGAATACCACTACTTCAGAGCATCGCTCGGAGCTGACATTATGCTTGACTACACGTCATGGGCTTATGGTTACAACCCCGACCGTCGCTTCATCCTTCGTCCTTACGTAGGTGTAGCAGCAAGCGTTGCACGTGTAGACGACAGATGGGTAAACAAGGATGCTAAGTACCATTACTACCCCGATTTGATGGCAGGTGCACAGGCAAGTTTGCGCGTTTCAAAGAATATCGAACTCTTCTATGAAGGTCAAATGAAGTATAGTTTCTCAGACCAGATTGGTTGGGTATTTGATACCAACGAGACTTCAACTTTGCAACGCCTTACCATGTCTCACATGTTGGGTATGAACTACCGCTTCTCACCTGTGGTTAGAAACTACAGAGAAAATGCGGGTTACTCACGTCCCCACAAGCAATTCGTAAGCGTTTCTGCTGGTGCAAACCTCAACTCTGCAACAAGTTTCAACATCAGACCTCGTGGAGACAAGTGGGGCTTCAGCATCGCAGCTCGTTACGGTCGCTGGATGAATGGTGTTACAGCTTACCAGTTTGGTATTGACAACACACAGATCAACACTGAATACGGAAGTCAACACTGGACAACACTCCACGCTGACCTTCTCTGCGACCTCCGCACATTGCTTACAAACGATGTACACGAAGGAAAGCTCATGACTTGCAACGCCTTTGCAGGTGTAGGTCTTGGTATTTCAAGAATGGAAAATCGTGATGAGAAGTTCGCTCCCATGCTTCATGCTGGTTTCCAGATTGGTGCAAACATTGGCGAACGCTTCAATGTTTATATCGAACCTTCTGGTCAACTCTTCGAAAAGGGTATCTCTCAGTCCAAGAATGGTCACCCCCTCGAAGTTACAGGAAAGATTATGTTGGGTACGAAGTACAACTTCTAATTTTTATAAAAAAATGCCGTTTTACACCTGCTGTAAAGCGGCATTTTTGTTACTAATAGTTGCAGAAAACAGGGGGTCTGAGACCCTAAAAATTATTAGTAACCTAAAAAAAATTATTAGTAAGATGATTTAAAATAGGTTACTAATAATTTTTACGAAAATAGGTATTGTTTTTACAGTGTTTAATGTGAGCGAAAAAATGAGACACCTGTTGAATTTTCAAACAATATTTTTGGGATTTTATCAAACTGCTCATAAAATTATTAGAAAATCGCAGTTCAATGCAGGAGTATACAAAAGAATCCACTACCTTTACCCTATCATTAACCGTTTCCACACATATAATATATATAGATAAATATGTCCACGCCCTCATACAACAATCCGCAGCAGCTACAAGTGATAGACACCCAGCAGGGTGAGTGCCTCGTACTCGCCCCTCCGGGATGTGGCAAGACACACATCCTTGCCGAACGCATCGCGAGGGCGTTAGAGATGGGACGTGAGGTGCAGGACATGCTTTGCCTTACGTTCACCAACCGTGCGGCGCGCGGCATGCGCACCCGTATTACCGAGCGCATGGGATGTGATGTGGAGCAACTCTTTGTGGGTAACGTCCACCGCTATTGCTCGGGGTTGCTTTACGAACAAGGGCGCATCGGCGGGGATTACGGAATTTTGGATGAGGTGGATGCGAACGACATCATCCAAACGATTTGTGCACGCACCTTGCAAACGCCCACACATGAGAATGTACACATGACGCACAACTACCAGCATTTCATGCAGCAGTTGCGCCTGAACATTCCCAACGAACTCCTGCTTCATGCCGCCTCACTTGCTTATAAGCAGCAGTTACGCGAACTCTGTGCGCACGCTCAGTTACCCTACGGACGCACTTCTCTGCTCAAAATTTACGACTGCCCGGAAATCATTCCGCCTGAAATTGCCGCACATTATAAGGATGCGCTCTTCACCATGGACTTTGCGAGAAAGTATGAGGCATATAAAGCGGAGCACAACCTTGTAGACTTCGACGACATCATTATCAATGCCTACGCTTACTTGCGTGACACGCCAGAACACCAGCGTTACTCTTGGATTCAGATTGACGAGGTGCAGGATCTCAACCCTATGCAATTGGCAATCATTGATTTGCTCTACAATCGCACTGCTCAGTCGTCCATACTCTACCTCGGAGATGAGCAACAGGCTATCTTTGCCTTCCTTGGGGCAAAGAAGGAAACGCTCGAGCAATTAAAACTCCAATGTGAGGGCTACATTTTCCGCCTCAGTGAGAACTTCCGCTCGCCACGCCACTTGCTGAATGTCTTCAACGACTTTGCACAGGCTAACTTGGGCGTTCATCCCGACTTACTTTCGACTACGACACGAGAGATGGAGGGGATCACACCCGAACATCTGAGTTTCTGTTTCTCGGAAAGTAATACCGAAGAGGCTGAGAATATTGTACACCGCCTGCTCCCCCACCTCTGTGAAAACAAGGAAGAGACGGTGGCGGTTATCGTACCCACCAATAAGGATGCCGACCTGCTTTGCAACCTCATGACTGACATCCCCCACTTTAAAATATCGGGCGTAGACCTTTTCTCTACACCCGATATGAAGACACTGCTTGCCCACCTCAATGTGATTACTAACGAGCACAGTCACATGGCTTGGGCACGCCTGCTTACGGCACTCGGCATCGAACCTTCCTCTGCGCGTAGCAGGGCGATTATAAATCGCCTCAAGCAACTCAAGATTCTACCCACCGACCTGCTGCTCTATACGGGCGAGACTTATCTCAGTGCCTTTTGTCGCGCCTACGAAGAAGAGACACTCGTTATCTACGACACAGAAACTACGGGCCTCGATGTCTTCAACGATGAGATTGTGCAACTCGCAGCCTTCAAGGTGAAAGGGGGAAAGAAAATTGAGGGCAGCGATTTTGAAGTCATTCTTCACACCGACCGTAAAATTCCCGAAATGCTGGGCGACTTACCCCATCCCCTGCTTAGCGTCTACGCCGCAACCACTCCCCTGCCCCGCCGTGAGGGGTTAGAAAAATTTGTTGCCTATGCCGAGGGGAACATACTCGTTGGGCACAACGTGAATTACGACAACCGCATCCTTCACAACAACCTCCTCTCGCTCGGTATCACCTCCACGCTTCCCCTCACCATGGCGGTGGGAGCAGAAGTGTATGCCCACTCCGTATTCGACACATTGAAACTCGCCCGTCTGCTCTTCCCCCGTCAGCACAACCATAAGTTGAAAACGCTTTTGGAAAATCTCGGACTTGAAGGGGAAAATTCACACCTTGCTGACGACGATATTTTTGCAACCTTCCAACTCCTGAAGCATTGCTATGCGCACGCCCATCCGCTTGTGAGCGAGCAGTTGGAGAAACTGCGTGCCCCCGAACTTCAGCGCATTGCCAACCGACTCACTGAGCGTTATGCCATTGCTTTCTACCACGCACAAGCAGCGCTCATGGAAACGCCCGAGACTCCTACCCCACAACTCATTCGCGAAATCCACTTTGCAACGGAGGAATTAGGTTTGCACATTGAGAAGTTGGATTATTTTACCGACTACCTTCGCTACGATATTCTCAATACTGTCGAAACGCCCTACCTGCTTCAGCAACTGGAGCGCCACACACTTACCCTCAACACACTTAAGGAGGCCGACCTCTGCGATAGTGAGAGCATGCGCCGCCGAGGTGAGCAAGTGTTTGTTACTACGGTACATAAAGCCAAGGGATTGGAATTTGACAACGTCATTGTCAGCAGTGCATCGCGCGAAGTCTATCCCTTCTACAACAGCAAGACTGATGAGGAACAGCGCGAGGATGCCCGCAAATTTTATGTGGCAATCTCACGCGCCAAGCGCCGCCTCTACATCAGTTATTACAACCTCTATCACATGACCGACCGACACGGCACGGCGCGTACCTTCTCACGTGGTCCCTCGCCCTTCCTTGAAAGTATCTCCAAGCACTTTACGCATTGGCAATTTTAGGGGCATAAAAACTGATCGGCACTTATTTTAAAGTAAGTGCCGATCAGTTGAAAATAAGTGCCGATTAATTTTCGGCAACTCCCATACATTTTGAACTATAACCGTAAAAAGAAAAAATCTCGGTGAGTGCGTAGGTGCACTCGCCGAGATTTTTGGGTTTTGGAGAGAGTTTACTTCTTCTCTTCATCAAGTTCTACCGTGAAGCTGCGGTTGAGTCCGCTCTGCGTCTTGGCGCGAATCCAAAGCACGCGGTCGGTAGAGAGATTTGCCTGCTTCACCGCCTCGTTCCAGTCTTCTACGGTACGGAGTTGGCGGTCATTAACTTGGAGAAGGATGAGTCCCTTTGTGATACCTGCCTGCTGCATCTTACCGGGCTTGATGTGCTTCACGAGAAGTCCGTAAGTGAGCGAAAGCGCCTGCTTGTCCTTTGCAGGAAGTTCCTCAAGGGCAATGCCAAGTTTGTCTTCATCCACAGACTTAAGCACGGTGGTTGTGCCTTGCTCGTTGCGGAGGGTAACGGTAGTGGTGTACTCCTTCTTTTCACGGAGATAGGTCACCTTAATTACGTCGCCGGGGCGATGAGCAACAATCATTTCTTGCAACTGACCCGACTTTTCAATCTTCTTACCGTCAATCTTGATAATCACATCACCCTGCTTCAAACTAGCCGCCGCTGCAGCACCATCAGCAGTAACTTCGTTGATATAAAGTCCGGTTACGGTGCCGAGGTCAGGGTCATTACCCTTCTCATGTTGCATGGCAATATAGTTGCTCACCTCAGTGTATTGAATGCCAAGCATTGCGCGCTGCACTGTGCCGAAATTCTTGAGGTCATCCACCACCTTAGTCATAATCGTAGTGGGAATGGCAAAACCATAACCGCTGAAAGAGCCAGTCTGAGAGTAAAGCATGGCATTGATACCCACCAATTCGCCACGCGCATTGACAAGCGCACCACCAGAATTGCCAGGATTGATGGCTGCGTCGGTTTGGATGAAACTTTCAATACCATTGGAAGCACCGAGTGTGCGCGCCTTGGCAGAGATAATGCCTGCGGTAACCGTGTTCGTAAGGCTAAAGGGATTGCCAATAGCAAGCACCCATTCGCCGAGCTTTACATCGTCAGAATTTGCCACGGTGATGGCAGGAAGTCCCTTTTCTTCCACCTTAATTAGGGCAAGGTCGGTAGTTTTATCAAGACCGATGATGCGAGATTTGAATTCGCGGTTGTCGTTAAGTTTCACAACAAGTTCATCTGCGTCTGCCACGACATGATTGTTGGTTACGATGTAACCGTCTTCGGTAAGGATTACCCCAGAACCCGCTCCGGTGCGCTTGGGAGTCTGAATTTTGCGCTCACGCTGCTGAGGGGTGCTCTGACCAAAGAATTCGCTGAAGAAATCTTGGAAAGGGTCGTTGTAAGGAACGGTTTGCACCTTGGCATTCGTAGTAACCTTAATGTAAACAACAGAATTAACTGCCTTTTCAGCAGCATAAGTAAGGTCTACACGCGTGTCTTGTGCGACAGAAGCTTGTGGAGCAGAAAAACACAGTCCTGCTGCAAGCACAAGCGAAGCAATCAAATGTTTTGTCATAAGTCTTCTGGTTATTAGTTATAATATGTATTGTGTTTGACGTTCTGAATGAACTAACGTTTGCTATTTTTTAATAAGCTGTAAGCCTTGTAGAGCCCAAGTTCGCCGGCACGACTCAAATCAGTCTCAGCCTCATGCTGTTTTCCTGATTCTAAATACAGCAGAGCGCGGTTGTAATAAGCGTGTGCGAGGTATGGATCAAGGGTTATGGTCTTGGTGTACCACTCAATAGCATCTGCTTTACGCCCCATGGCAGCAAGCACCACGGCTTTGTTATAGAATGCAGGTGCCCAAGCGTTTTCAGTGTATTCAATAAGGCGTTCGGCATCCGTCAAAGCAACTGCCAACTTGAGTGTCCTAACTTCGGGCATCACATCCGCCATAAGGTAATTCACATTTGCACGTTGAAGCAATGCAGTTACCAATAGCGAGTCGGAAGTCAACGCGCCCGTAGCATCGTCATAGGCATCGGTGAAATTATAAGTATCTGCCGAAACTATAGAACGCAGCACGAGAGAGGCAGGACTCGCATCGTTGCTTACAAGAGTATTGAGTTGCAGGAGCGTGTACTCTAATGTCGTAGGAGAAAGTTTATCAGCATCAGCAGAAAGGATGAGGCGTAGCGGAACCAAACCTTTCTTGTTAATCACATCAATCTCTGTATGATAATAAGTACTTTGCTGGCGTTGAACAAGGACGGGCGCAATCATTCCCATGGGGTTGTTGTCGTGCTTCAAGTTTTGCACCTTACCAATCAGTTCATTGAGTAGCGTATTTGCCGTGTCAGTTTCCTCGACCAACTGGCGGTAGTTCTCCAAAGACTTTTCCGTACGCGTAACGACCTTCTTTGTAGGATGCTTCGGCGCTTTGCCAAAGCGCAAATCCAAATTGCTACGCTCCACAAAAGCATCATCGTTGTTTGCTCCCTTGAAATCACCAATGCGGCGCTTGCAATCGGCACGAAGGGCGTACCCATAGACAAAGTTGGGGTATTCCTTTATCAAAAAAGTTAAGTCGTCAATCGCCTCGCGGAATCTGCCTGTCCGCTCATAGAGTAACGCACGATTGTAACGCGCAAGGGTATTAGTCGGTTCCTCATTGAGCACATAATCAAAGTCCGCAATCGCATTATGGTCGTCGCCCACGGTAGAGCGCAGCAAACCGCGATTGTAGTGCGCCACAAAATGGTGAGGCACAAGGCGAATCACTTCATTGTAATCAGCATGCGCGGCATCAAAGCGGTTCATGCTGTGACGCGCTTGGGCACGGAGCATATAATGGTCGGCATCCGTAGTTTCAAGTTCGATTGCCTTTGTCGCACAAGAGTCTGCTAAGTTCCACTGCTCCTCCGTCATTGCCAACTTAGCACGCATACTCCATGCGGAAGCGTCACGCTGCGTAAGTGTCAAGAGGGAGTCCACCCAAAAAGTTGCCTTTGCGGTATCCGTGCGTTCAAGGGAAATCTGTGCTTTCACTAAATACGCACGATAATGGCGGGGGAAGAAACTGAGTAACTTATCAATGTCCGTATCTGCGGCATCTAAATTTTTCAGTTCTAAGTTACAGAGCGCACGATTGTAACGCGCCGTAAAATCCTTCTCTGTCTCTTCAAGCACCTTACCGTAGTCGGAAACTGCACCCTCAAAGTTCTTATTATGTATTCTACACAAACCACGCAGTTGATATACCTCCGTCAAATACGGGTTGCGCTCAATGCAGGCTTCACAATCGTCCTCCGCACCACGAAAATCTTCCAAACTAAACTTGGCATACGCGCGGTAGTAATAAGGTTTGTCGAGGTAGGGTTTCGTCTCTATCACCTTATTAAAGTAACGAATTGCCGTTAGGAAGTCATCAAAATACAAAGCATTCCTCCCCATCAGCGTTACTTGGTCGGTATTGACCTGCGCAAGTAATGCCAGCGGGAATATGCAAAGTATGATGAGAATCCTTTTAAGCATTGTGGTGAAAGTGTTTACCATCTACGAGGTGCAAAGTTAAACAATGCGATGCAGATAAACTGGAATTTAATATATTTTAAGTGCGTGCAAATAAATAAGACGAGTAGACGGAGGGATATCCTTCTTGTCTACTCGTCTATTTATTAAGACATTTACTTTGTGCGATAACGGCAAGCCACCTTGCCCTTCATAATTGCCGCCAACTTACTCTTAACCATCTGCTTGCGGAGCGGGGCAATACGATCGGTAAATACTTTACCATCGAGGTGGTCAAATTCATGCTGCATTACGCGAGCGAGGAAACCTTCTACCCATTCATCGTGGGGTTGCAAGTTTTCATCCAACCACTTTACTCGGATGCGAGCCGGACGCTTTACGGGTTCGTGAATACCGGGGAGTGAAAGGCACCCTTCCTCCATACTCACCATTTCAGAGTCGTCAACTTCTACGATGTGAGGATTGATGAAAGCGTGAAGGTAACCTTCGTATTCGGGGTGGTCTTCCTTAAGGTCGTCCAAACCAATTACAGCCAAGCGAATGGCCTTACCGATTTGAGGCGCTGCAAGTCCGACACCCTCCGAGCGCTTCATTGTTTCATACATATTCTCAATGAGCTGCTGAAGTTCGGGATATGTTTCGGGGTCAAAGTCCTCACACTGCTTACGCAATACGGGTTGACCGTATGTATAAATAGGAAGAATCATAAAGGGGATGTTTAAAGGTTAGAAGGTTATGAGGTTATAATACTGGAAGTTACAAAGCGCCATTCAATTCGCATGGTTCTGAAAACCTAAGAGCAAAGCGACCTGAAACCTCACGACCTCGCTTGCATATAATCTTGCAAGATAATCGTAGCTGAAATTTCATCCACAAGTGCTTTATCCCTGCGGCGCTTCATACCTAAACCGCCGTCAATCATTGCTTGATGGGCAAGCACAGAGGTGAAGCGTTCGTCGTAGAAATCAATAGGAATATTGGGCAGCGCCTTGCGCAACTCACCAGCAAAACAACGCACGCGTTGCTGATTTTCGGAGGGTTGTCCGTTGGGTTGCGTAGGAAGTCCAATAATGAAGCGCTCCACCTCTTCCTTCTTACAATAGTCCGTCAGGAAGCGAAGCAATTCCTTTGTATCTACCGTGCAAAGTCCATTGGCAATAAGTTGCAAAGGGTCACTCACAGCAATTCCCGTGCGCTTCTTGCCGTAGTCAATGGAAAGCAATCGTGGCATAATAATGAGGTTTTGAGGTTTTAGGTTATAAGGTTTTGAGGTACTACCCCGTCCGCATGGTTCTTAACCCCTAAAAGCGGAGCGCCCTTATAACCAATGACCTTACTTAATATATTCAGCACCACCCATATAAGGTTGGAGTGCCTTAGGAATGCGAATACCTTCGGGAGTCTGATTGTCTTCAAGAAGTGCCGCTACGATGCGAGGGAGTGCAAGAGCCGAACCGTTGAGCGTGTGGCAAAGTTGAATCTTCTTATCAGCATTGCGGAAACGACACTGGAGACGGTTTGCCTGATAAGCGTCAAAGTTAGAAACAGAACTTACTTCCAACCAACGCTGCTGCGCTTCTGAATATACTTCGAAGTCAAAGCAAGTAGCAGCCGTGAACGACATGTCGCCACCACAGAGGTGAAGAATGCGGTAAGGCAATTCCAACTTCTGAAGCAAACCTTCTACATGCGCCAACATTTCCTTGTGACTTTCAGCAGAGTGTTCGGGAGTATCGATGCGCACAATCTCAATCTTTGAGAACTCATGGAGGCGGTTCAAACCGCGAACATCCTTACCATAAGAACCTGCTTCACGGCGGAAACACTGTGTGTAAGCACAGTTCTTGATGGGCAATTCCTTTTCGTTGAGAATCACATCACGATAGATATTTGTCACGGGCACTTCTGCCGTAGGAATCAAGTAGAGGTCATCAGCTGTGCAGTGATACATCTGACCTTCCTTGTCAGGCAACTGACCTGTGCCGTAACCAGAAGCAGCATTTACCACCGTGGGGGGCATTACTTCGGTGTAACCCGACTTGCGTGCTTCGTCAAGGAAGAAGTTAATCAATGCGCGCTGCAATTGTGCGCCCTGACCGATATAAACGGGGAAACCTGCACCCGTAATCTTCACACCGAGGTCAAAGTCGATGAGGTTGTACTTCTTCGCAAGGTCCCAGTGGGGAAGCATTTCGGGGTTGGGAGCAGCTGTTTCGTCAACAGCGGGACCACCTGTCTTCACCACCACATTATCTTCTGCAGAACGACCTTCGGGCACTTCAGCATAGGGCAAGTTGGGGATGGTATAGAGTTGGAGTTTGAGTTGTTCAGCAGCTTCTGCCATCTGCGCTTCAAGCGCCTTTGCCTGCTCCTTAATATCAGCCACCTGCTGCTTTGCCGCTTCAGCCTCTTCCTTCTTGCCTTCCTTCATCAAACCACCAATGCTCTTTGAGAGCGCATTCACTTGTGCTAAAAGCGCATCAAGTTCTGTCTGCGCAGTCTTACGGCGGTTATTGATTTCAAGCACCTTCTCAACAGCCTCAGCAGCACCAGCAAAATGCTTCTTTTCCAAACCGCGAATCACGGCTTCTTTGTCGTCCAATATTTGTTTAATCGTAAGCATAATCTATTTTCAAATTTTAGTTTGTGTTATTCTTGGCAAAGTTAGAAAAAAACGTCGGGACAAGCGAAGTTTTTTAAGAATATCTGTTTCAAAATCAAAAATAGCGGTAAACTACACCCGCACACACGGCAAAATTTTTCCCCGATTCTACGCACGAGAAAAACTAAACCACTTGTTGTGAAAACTATTAGTAACATAAAAAAAATTATTAGTAACATAATTTAAAATACATTACTAATAATTTTCGGGTAGTTTAACCCACAGATTACTAACGCTATTCCAATGCAAAAAATTATTACATTTTTTTGCACCAAATCACACGTATTTTTACACCAACTTGAAGCGAATGCGGAAAGACTTCTTCTCCTCATCCCAATTCGTACCGAGCAGCGTAAAAGTGCCAATCTCCGAGGTGTTAGATACGTGTGCACCAATGCATGCACAGACGTCGTAATCACCCACGCGCACAAGGCGGATGGTGTCAGAGGCATCAGCGGGCAACTTCTCCAAACAAACTTCCGCAGGTACTTCATGGATGGAAACGTATTCCACCGTCACGGGCAAAGATGCCTTAATCACTTCGTTCACCTTATCCACAATCTCCTGCACTTCCGCTTCCGACGGACACACAGGGAGGTCGTAACTCACCTTCGACTTCTTGCGCTCGATATGTGCGTTGCGCGAACGCGGACATCCGAAGCGGCGCACCATAGTTTGGTTCAAAATATGTTCAGCAGTGTGCATGGGCGGATGTTCCGCCTTGTTATGGTCATTGAGGGTTGGTGTTTCTGTTGTCATTGGTTGCTTAGTTACGTAGATAATCAACACAAAAGTAGTTTTATTTCTTGGTATGAGCAAATTTTGCACAGATGATTAATGTTTATAGTGAGTTGTCGCAAATAATGCGACAACTGATGTTTTCATCTTGCTCTTTCTAATAATAGAAATATCACATTAAATTTTATCATAGGCTTCCCAAAATATGTTGATGTGTTATATCCATTATTCTTTGCATAATCTGCTATTGAATTACACATGTCGGTCGGATAGTATATTGAGAGAAGTTTTTTTGCTAAAAGTTCGTGCCAGGCTATAGGTGTCCTTATTTTTGTAATATCATCGACTTTCCCAATACCTAATGCAATAGCTACTTGACTTCGGCAAAAATCGCCACGTTCGGCAACGGGTTCAATGTCAAAAGTTGATTTCACGTCATCGATGAACTTTTTTATCATTAACAAGTCTTCAAATAAATTCAATTCTACAATATAATCCAGTTCTGTCTTTACCATTTCGGTAATTGAATCTTCGGGACTACCATAGATTTTCTTTATTCCCCAGTTTGTTTGAAAAATCAACGATTCAATCAATGCCTTTTGCTTAATGGCGTTACTTCTGTTTTGTAGATGTCTGTTCTTCATATTAGTATTCTTTCATTACTCTATATTATACGAAAGAATCTGTTGCTTTTAATATGAAACAATACAAAGGTCTGCATAAACAATGCATACCTCTATGAAAATTTCTTTTTTTTGGAAAAAACTCAACCCTATGTGATGATTTATTATAAATTTCCAATATATTTGTGGCATACAGTAGATGTAAATTATGATAAGCAAGACATTTAACCGTTACATTTGGTTGCTGAATACGCTCCTTCAGCATAAGCAACTTTCCTTCGAAGAGATAAACGCATTGTGGAAAGAAAGTTGCCTGGGCTATGGCACCCCGTTGCCGTTGCGTACATTCCATCAACATAAAAATGCAGTTGAGGAGTTGTTTGGTATTGAAATAAAATGCAATCCTTCAAATGGGTACAAATATTACATATCTACACCTGGCACATTGAAAAATGACAGTATCCGCAAATGGCTATTGAATTCTTTCACCCTATCAAATATGATAACAGCAGGGCATAATATGAAAGAGAGAATACTGTTTGAGGATATACCGCGTGGAACAGAATATCTGCAAACTGTTATTGAGGCAATGCAAAAATCAAAAGAACTGCAAATTGATTATCAGCAGTTCTATGGGCATAGGAAAATATATAATATTCAGCCCTATGCTATGAAGGTTTATCATCAACGTTGGTATGTGGTCGGTTATATTAAAGAACTGGGTCATATAAGAAACATTGCACTTGACCGCACTCTTGAAATGAATTTATTAGACACACCATTTAAATTGCCGAAGAATTTCAATGCAAAGAAGTACTATGCCAACACTGTTGGAATATATGTAAATGAAGAACTCAACCCCGTCAAGGTTAAGATAAGAGCCTATGGTGTGCAAATAGAATATTTGCGTTCTTTACCGCTTCATAGTTCTCAAAAGGAAAGTGCTTCAAAATATGGCGAGTTCTGTGATTTTGAATACAAATTATGCCTGACACCCGAACTCTCAACCCACATACTTGCTATGGGCGAAAATGTAGAGGTGCTGGAACCTGTGGAATTGAGAGAGGAGATAAAGAGACGAATTTGTTTAATTTATAAAAAATATAACGTATGATAATTTCAAACAAAAACAACACTGTAATTACAGACATTACTTCGTGGAAAAATGCTTTTATTGAAGTTGATAATTCCAAGCATTGGAAGGAAGGACGTAGTGCTCATTCATTGGCTACATATTTTTTATCTCCTGCTATTGAGCAATCTCTTGGTATGCTAAAGATAAAAGAGTGTCTAAATGCCTGCGGATATGGCGATGTGGAATATACCCATGCACGCATTGAACACGAAAGCCGTTTTGACACCTACAAATCTGGACGAATGCAGGATATGGTTATATGGACCCAATGCGGTAAGTGTCGCATCGTTGTATGTATTGAAGCAAAAGTTGATGAAACTTTTGGAGATACATTGTCTGATGCATATAATGAATCACTAAAATATGTAAAATTGCATCCAGCAAGCAAAAGAAAAGCAAGAATAGAGGATTTGTGCCAAAAATATTTAAAAATGCAGCCCGCAGAAATTTTAGAAGAAAATGGAATAAGATATCAGTTATTGCATTATTTAGCAGGTTCAATAAGTGAAGCGAAAGGTTATGGGAATATTGTCTTTATGCCAATAATGGTTTTTAAGGCCAGTGAAAACTATGATTTCACCAAAACAAAGAAAAACAAAGAAGACTATGACGCTTTTATGCGTACGCTTAATTTTGCTTATGATAACCAAAAACAAATATACAAAAACACCATAGACGGTGTTGAGATATTCACTTGTTATATAGAAATTTCACTATAAAGTACAATGGTGTGCAAAGTTTTGGCACACCATTGTACTTTTAATGCCTATAAATGCAATTTCTTTTCGTATATATTATAAAGAACCTATTAATTCAGTAATGTATGGGAAAGAGAAAAACAAAGGTATGTGAGAATGAGCAGTTTTGTTCTATTGAAGACGAATTGCAACTAATAAAGGATATAAAATCGAAAGGGGCTGAAAGGGAATTGGCTATTGAAAAACTTGCCCATTCAAAATTACGCTTCATTGTTGCTGTTGCGAAAATATATAGAGGTTGCGGCTTGTCTATGGAAGAACTTATAAGTGCTGGAAACAGGGGATTGATATTGGCTGCCGAAAATTTTGACGAGACACGTGGTTTCAAGTTTATGAGTTATGCAGTGTGGTGGATAAGGCAAAGCATTATGCAGAGGATACAATAATAGATACCAAATCAACAGCCACGCTATAATGCATCAATAATCTGCACTATCGTGTGGCTGTTGTTGGTGATATGTCAAACTCTCCGTTATGAGCCGGCGGAAACTCCTGCTTGTTGTGCTCGTTGAGGGTGGGGGATTCAGAGGTCATTGGTTATTTTGGTTGATGAGGTTTACAACTACT
>JAGBYW010000084.1 GCA_017628555.1 Bacteroidaceae bacterium
CTCGCACTCCGCAACGGTGCTAACGATGCACAGACCTTCACCTTCACCTTGCGTAGCGCACTCAATATCCCAGCTAATGAATCTGGCAGCATCATCCTGCGCAGCGCATTCGGTGATCAGGCTGCACTCGAAGGCCTCACTGAAGGTAAGGCTTATGGTCTTGACGAGTCTATTACCGTTACCCTCCCTGGTAGCAGTGTATATGGTTTTGAAGGTCTTGACACTAAGGTAACACCTACAAGCGTAAGCAACATCGCTCTCACTGCAGAAAATGCAGCAACAGAAGTTGAAATGGGAAAGACCTTGGTACTCAAGGCTGCAGTAAACGCAGACGCAACATTCCCCGCTTTGACATGGGCTTCATCGGACGAAGAAGTAGCAACTGTAGTAGGTGGTCTCGTATTGCCCAAGAAGGTGGGTACAGTAACCATTACTGCTACTGCTAAGGATGGATCAGGCAAGACTGCAAGCTACGAGCTTACCATTGCTCCTAAGCCTGTAATATTGCAAGTATTTGGTGCCGAAAATATTACAGTAACCATCAAGGGTACAACATATCAAGAAGGTGACAATTTAGTAACGCTCGGAGAACTTCAAACTTCCGACATCACAGTACCTGCAGTTGACGGCAAGTTCTCTGTAGTCAACATGGACGATGAAGGTGTTTATGTAAGTTATGTAGACAGCAACACCCAGTTCTACACCATCAAGGGTGGACACGGTGGTTATGTAAGTTTGGCTCCCGACTATTGCGATGGTGATGGCAATTTGAAGTTGACAAATTCGTCTACCATCAAGGATAGAAGAGGTCTTTGGGCTTTTGTGGGTAATGAAACTGATGGTTACCAAATTTATAACTACACAACTGGTCTCTCAAAGGTATTGGGTATGACCGGCAGTGAGGCTGATGCACGCGCCACAATGGTTGCTCCTGATGCTGAAGGTTATAAGACAATCTTTGACGGCAACATTAAGTTTGACGGCACCGATGGTCGCATCAAGATTCAAGGCTCTGATAACAACTACTGGAACAAGCGTGGCGACTACCTCGCTCTTTGGAATAACAGTGATGCTGCAGGCGATGACCAAGGTAGTAAGTTCTACATCAACGCTGTAGATTATAACGACTATGTTGATGAAATCATTCCCATCACTCCTGAAGCGAAGGAAGAACTCGACGCTTCGTTGATTAAGGGCGCCACTTCATTTACTCCCGAAAATGCCAACACACTTTGGTACACCACTTCAGCTCAAGCTTCAGGCGTAAGTTATCCTTGGATGGAATATGCGCTTCCCTTGGGTAATGGTGAACTCGGTTGTATGGTATTCGGTGGTGTGTTGAAGGAAGAACTCCAGTTCAACGAAAAGACTCTCTGGAGCGGTCCTGCAAATGTCGTAGGTGCTGACGGTGGTAAGCGTACTTACTTCAACTTCGGTTCGTTATTCATCAAGAACCTCGACGAAACCATCGCTGAAGGCGTGACCGACTATGTGCGTTATCTTGACATCGAAGAAGGTGTTGCGGGCGTACAGTTCACCAACAAGAACGGCACGAAGCAGACACGTAAGTACTTCAGTTCTGCTCCCGACCAGGTGATTGCAGCACAGTACAAGAGCGAAGGTACCGACAAGATGCACCTCCTCTTCAAGTTGGAGGCTGAAAGCGAACTTGATGCGAAGTATGTGAACAACGGTAGCAATGTGAAGTACGAAAACGGTATGGCATCATTCACAGGCGCTTTGACCGCTGTTAACTATGCGGCTCGCGTACATGTTTATGCTGATAATGGTGCAACAATCACTACTACAGAAAACGGCATTGAAGTAAGCAACGCTACTGAAGTAACATTCTACCTTAAGGGTGCAACAAACTTCAATGGTGATGTAACTTCCGTTAGCAACTACTTTACAGCGGACACTCCCGCCGATGTAAATGATGACGTGAAGACTGCTATCGAAGAGGCTCACAATAAGGGTTATGCAACTGTAGAAAGTGCTCACAAGGAAAACTTCTCTGCGATTACCAACCGTATGACACTTGACCTTGGTCTTACTACTCCTTCGGTAGACACGAAGACTTTGGTGGATAATTACTATCCTAATAACACTGAGGGTACAAGCACCAGCAACGACCACCTCTTCTTGGAACAACTCTACTTCCACTACGGTCGTTACCTCGCTATCAGCTCAAACCGCCAGCCCATCGCAGCGCCCAACAACCTGCAGGGTATCTGGAACGATCGCGCTTCAGATTCTCCCTGGAACTCTGACGTTCATACGAACATCAACATCCAGATGAACTACTGGCCCACCGAGATCACCAACCTCAGTGACCTCCACAAGCCCTTCGTGAACTTCATTATCCGTGGTGCTCAGAGCGAGGGTTGGAAGAAGGTTGGTGAGAATTACAACGATGGCTATGGTTGGAGCGTGCTCACAGAGACCTCACTCTACAACAGTATGAGTACATGGGGTGACAACTACCTCGTGGCCAATGTTTGGTACACCAGCCACCTGTGGATGCACTACCGCTACACGCAAGACAAGGAGTTCTTGAAGCAGGCATTCCCCGTAATGTGGAGTTGCGCCGAGTTCTGGTTCCATCGTTTGATTGAGGATAAGGGATATGATAGCGCTACACAGAATAGCGGCTATGGTGGCACTCCTTACACGTTCGAGCCCGATGGCACTTATGTTGCGCCCAACGAATATAGCGCAGAACAGAATGCTCACGCAAGCGAAGACGGTACGGCTCACGCACAGCAGATGATCAGCTACCTCTTCCAGAACCTTTCAGATGCTATCACTATTCTCGGTCGCGAAAATGTAAGTTTGACTGACGATCAGATTGCAACGCTTAACGAGTATTTGGAAAAGACCGATAAGGGCTTGCATACCGAAGTATATACTGCTAACTCTGCACTTAACGGTGGATGGACTAATCCCCGAAATGGTGTAAGCCAAGGCGATACCATCCTGCGCGAGTGGAAGTATAGCCCCTACGATGTAAGTGATGACCCTGGCCACCGCCACCTCTCTCACTTGATGGCGCTCTTCCCCTTGGATCAGATTACACCTGAGAGTGAATACTTCGAACCTGCAGTAAACTCACTCAAGCTCCGTGGCGATGCGGCTACCGGTTGGTCAATGGGTTGGAAGGTGAACCTCTGGGCACGCGCTCAGGATGGTGACCATGCACACATCATCATCAAGAACGCCTTGAAGCACTCTACCTCATATGGCACCAATGCTGGTGCAGGTGGTATCTACTACAACCTCTTCGACTCACACGCCCCCTTCCAGATTGACGGTAACTTCGGTGTATGCTCAGGTATCGCAGAAATGTTGATGCAGAGTGCTCACGGTTACATCAACGTGCTTCCTGCATTGCCCTCTGTTTGGGAAAAGACAGGTACGATTACAGGTATGAAGGCTATGGGTAACTTTACTGTAGACTTCAACTGGAAGAACGGTAAGGCACAGCAGGTAACTATCGTAAGCAACGTTGGTGCTCCCCTCAAGGTACGTTGCAACCGTGGTGCCAGATCTATGGAAGAAGCGCTTATCACTGTGAACGGCACTGAAGTAGCTGCTGTTGTTGAAAATGGCATTGCTACTATTCCTTGTGAAGAAGGTCAGACAGTAGTCATTGACTTTACAAAGCAGCGTGCTGTTGCTGTCAAGGTGTATGCTCCTGGTAAGCGTGCGACTACATTGGAAGCAGGTAAGAAGTATATGATTTACAACACTTGTTTCAATGGCGATGAAGACC
>JAGBYW010000085.1 GCA_017628555.1 Bacteroidaceae bacterium
GGGGGGGGATTTTTTACGTAAAAAATTAAAATTTAAGAAAAATTGGGTGCTTTTCCTGAAGTAAAGCAAACTGGAGGTGACATTTTAGAGGGAGAAGATTTTTTTGTGGAGGGGAGGATGAAGAAGATGCTCCGGATGGTGAGGAGGTGCAGAATACGCACCGCATGGCATACTCCTAACTACTCACTCCTAACTACTCACTTTAAATAGCACCCCCTCACCAGCAGAGCTGGTCCCCTCCCCCTATAAACAGGGGGAGAGCGCCATGCGGACTTGCCTCAGTTAGGAAGTCATAGTTCACTTCACCGCGCGCTTCACTGCGCACAACCTATATGTAGCAAAGTCTTCGTCCTTTAGGCATACTATTTTTCTATTTGCCCCACTTTACCGCAAAACACTCCGATACTGATTTTCAAGAGATTGACTATTTTTAACACCTTAAAATCATTAGAAAAGTTGAAATAATGGGGCGTGGCTTGAGAATTTTGAGTCGGGCTGGACTTGGGCTGTGAATTTTAAATACTCAAGTCAAAAATCTGAACCCGAGAAACGAATTTTTGCAAAATCGCGCCTAAAAACTTTAACTTTATTTAAGAATTATTAACACGCAAATTAGACGTACAAAAAATTACAAGTAACCTTTTTAAAATTGTTAGTAAGATAATTTGAAAAAGGTTACTTGTAGTTTTCACAAAGTCCCATAGACTCGGCGAAGATAGTAAATTGCAGTTTGCTGATACTCAGCTGAATACAAAAGAGGTATTACCCACGTGGATAATACCTCTCTTTCTGCTATGCAAAGATAATACGTTTTTGGGCGAAATGCAAATCGCGTTTTCCGGGGCGGACTCGAGGAGCGGAGTTCGTTGTGCGAAAAATTATTACATTCTGCGGTGTCCGTTTTAGAAAAGCCTTCAACTAAAATTATTCGTGTCCGGCAAATGGTTATAACTCGCATCATATTTGGCAATGCCATAAGTTATCACATTTCCACAGGCCCCTCCGCCCTACGGGCACCTCCCCTAACTTTGGGGAGGAATTTTATATACATCCATTCGCTTGGTATTCCCAATGAGAAACCTAAACGAGGTAGACTAACTAAATTGTCCCCATAAGTTAGGGGGACGAGCAGCTATGCTGCGGAGGGGGTCTGTTAAAGTTCTTGGGGCAACTGCCATATTATTGCAAATATTTATGTAGTTTTGCGGATATGAAATTAAGACTCGCATTTTTCCTCATAACTCTTTTGGGCATCACCGCGCTCTCGGCGCAGCGCCTCAGCGAAGCGGTGGCGCGTGATTTTGCTGCCGACTTTCTCCGCATACCTACGGCACGTGGAGCGGGCAATGCGGTGCAGTGCGCAGCGACGCTCCCTGCGGGATATGTCTTCACCACCCCCGACGCCTTTGTTGTTGTAGGGGGAAACGATGATGCCCCCATCGCATTAGGTTATGGCACAAGCGCCGAAGAGGAAGCAACACTCCCACCCGCCCTCGCCACATTGCTTCACAGCGCTACGCCCCGCGCATCACAGACGGATATTTTCCTGCAACCCGGAGCACCCGCTGGTCCGTTGCTCCCCATGGTGCGCCACCAGAAAGCACCCTACAACGCCGCATGCCCCTATTACACTTACGACGATGGCACGGTGAGCGACGAGCGTTGCGTAGTGGGCTGTGTGGCTACGGCTTTGGAAGAAATTCTCACCTATTACCAGCGCGAGATTGTGTTGCAAGACACGCTCCACGGGTGGAAGACCGAGAATTATGAGATTGCCGACGTACTCCCCGGCACGCGCGTAGATACCCGCCTGATTCTGAATAATTACGACACCGAAGCTGCTACGCCCGAAGCGATTGACGCCGTGGCGCGCCTAAGCTTTTATTGCGGTATGGCGGCGCAGATGAATTGGGGACTTGAAGAGAGCGGCACCAGTGTGTACCGCCTTGTAGAACCCCTGAAGCGCGCCTTCGGATGTGGGTTTGTGCATTACGCAGATAGTTACCGGTACGCCCCCGCCGAGTGGGTGAAGATGATTGCTCGGGAAGTGCGCGCTGGGCGCCCCGTGCTTTACGCGGGATATACGCAATTCATAGAGGGGCACGCCTTTGTGATTGACGGCATTGACGCCGAGGGGCTGTTTCATGTGAATTGGGGCTACGGCGGTTGCTACGATGGTTACTTCCGCTTAGACGTGCTCGCCTTCTACGAAGATTACGAGGGGAAGCTTGACACGCAGGCGGCACAGGGTTTCTTCTGCAACCAAGAAGCCCTCTTGCTCCACCCCGACCCTATCACTCCCAGCCTCCCCGATACCCTTTCGCGCACGGGGTTGGAAGTTGCAGTTGATAGCATCTACCCCTTGGAACCGCCGAGAACGGGGATGTTTACCCCCGTTGCCGTCAGCGTGCGCAACACCTCAGACGCGACACTCACTACGCCCTTCGAACTCTTCACCAACACGCCCACAGATACCCTCTTGTTTGAGCAGGGCACCTACATCGCACTGACGGGCGTCACACTTTCTCCTGGAGAGGCGCGCACGTTAGTAGTAGACGCGCAATTCTCAGGCACAGGCAACCACTTGTTGCGCATCTCGCCCGACGACATTCAGGTGCTTGCCACTACGGAGGTAGAAATACTGCCGTATGTCCGTCCGCTTTTGAGTTACACCATTAGTGCTCCAGCCTTTCCCACTCCTAACGAGGTGCAGTTTATTGTGACTGCCCAAAACAGCAGTGCTGCACAAGGGCGTGCGGGCGTATTGCAACAAGTCTTCTTAGACGAGGGCGCCGTATGTCGCGACTTCACGGGCGCATACCAACAATCGCACGTGCTCTACCTCAACCCAGGCGCCGAGCGCACCGACACCATCACCTTCCGCAACTTAAAACTCGCAACTACCTACACCTTTAAGGTCACCTACAAGTGGACGCCCGTACACGAAGTAACCTTCACCACCCCCTCTACCGATGGCATCACGCCGCCGAGTGAGACGCTAAGAAATGAGACTTGGTATTCACTTGACGGGCGCCGCCTGAATGGACGCCCCACACAGCGGGGGATTTATGTAAGGGGCGGGAAGAAGCAAGTGATAGCGGGAAAGGATAATCAGTAACTGGCCGAACAGGCCTTAACAAACCCGAGCAGGCCTTAACAACCATGCGGGCAATAATTTCGATTGAGTTTCCACCGCGCCAGTCGTATTAAGGCCTGCCCCTGCTTGTCAGGTCTGTTTTTCCCCTCACCGCGCTGGTCTTTAACTCACCACCTACTCATTCCACCATGCTCATCACCACCACCCTCACTACCCACACCTCCAACGGCACTGAAACCATCACCCAAACCTTTCAGGGCGCCCTACAACAGCAAGGGGCGCTCACGCTTCTTACTTACGACGACCCCGAACTGGGTGCGACGCGCATCTTCATCACTGAAGACCGCATGCGCATAGTGCGCAAAGGCGCCTTCACCACACAGATGGTCTTCCTCCCCAATGCCACGACGCACAACGACTATCACAGTCCTGGCGGCACCTTTGACCTCGGCATCCACACGACACTCCTTCACCACAACCTCACTCCCATTAGCGGCACACTTACTGCGCACTACACGCTTTTCCTCAACGGCGAAGAGGTGGCGCAGAATGAATTGACCGTGAAGTGGGCGGAGAACGGCGGGCGGTAATCTGCCGAACAGGCACTAACAGGAAAGGGCTCAACAGGCGGTAACAAGCCATAACAGGCCTTAACAAATTGGCGCGACGATCCCTTAATCGACAATGCTATCGAGACATTTACCCCGCCAGGTTGTTACGGCCTGTCACAACCCGTTACTGCCTGTTCGGCCTTTCTCAAATAAACTCCTTAACCTCATTACCCCTCCTCACTATGACTATCAAAAATTACATCGCCCAAAACGAAGAGCGCTTCCTCAGCGAACTCTTCTCGCTCATCCGTATCCCCAGCATCAGCGCTTTGCCTGAAAAGAAAGACGACATGTTGCGCTGCGCCGAGCGCTGGAAAGAACTCCTGCTTGAAGCGGGAGTTGATAAGGCGGAAGTCATGCCCTCTGCCGGCAACCCCTTGGTGTATGCCGAAAAGATGATTCCTGGTGCTACGAAGACGGTACTTATTTACTCCCACTACGACGTGATGCCCGCCGAACCCCTCGAACTGTGGCACAGCAATCCCTTCGAACCCGAAGTGCGCGACGGAAAGATTTACGCCCGCGGTGCTGACGACGACAAAGGTCAGGCCATGATTCAGGCAAAGGCGTTTGAATACTTGGTGAAGCACGACCTGTTGCGCCACAATGTGAAGTTTATCTTCGAGGGTGAAGAAGAAATTGGCAGTCCCTCACTCGGCGGTTTCCTTGAAGCCAACAAAGAGTTGCTGAAGGCCGACGTAATCCTCGTCAGCGATACGAGTATGCTCAGTGCCGAACTCCCCTCGCTCACTACGGGACTCCGCGGATTGGCGTATTGGGAAATTGAAGTAACGGGTCCCAACCGCGACCTCCACTCTGGTCACTTCGGTGGCGCCGTAGCTAACCCCATCAATGTGCTCTGCCAGATGTTGGCTCAGGTGGTAGACGAAAACGGTAAAATAACCATTCCCCACTTCTACGACGATGTGGAAGAACTCTCTGCCGAAGAGCGCGAGATGATTGCCGGTATTCCCTTTGACCTTGAGAAGTACAAGCGCGCCATCGACATAGACGAAGTGAGCGGCGAAGCAGGGTATTCTACGATTGAGCGCAACAGTTGTCGCCCCTCGTTTGACGTGTGTGGCATTTGGGGCGGTTATACCGGTCAAGGGTCTAAGACCGTGCTCCCCTCAAAGGCGTATGCCAAGGTTTCAACCCGCCTTGTGCCCCACCAGCAGCACGAGAAGATTTCGCAGCTCTTCATCGACTACATCACCGCTATTGCCCCCAAGAGCGTAAAGGTAAAAGTGACGCCTATGCACGGTGGCGAGGGCTACGTTTGCCCCATCACACTGCCGGCGTATAAGGCGGCCGAAATCGGATTTGAGAAAGCCTTCGGCAAGCGCCCCTTGGCCGTGCGCCGCGGTGGTTCTATCCCCATTATCAGTGACTTCGAGCGCGTGTTGGGTATCAAAACCGTACTCATGGGCTTCGGACTTGAAAGCAACGCTATCCACTCGCCCAACGAAAACTTCCCCCTCGACATGCTCCGTAAGGGCATTGAGGCGGTGGTAGAGTTCCACCTGAATTTGAAGTAAAAACGACCCACGACACAAGCATTTAGAACGTCCATGCGAAGCCATTTCGCATGGACGTTTCTCGTAATCATTCACACCTTCCCACCACGACATCCAGAATGTTTCACCCGCCCATTTCACCCTCTTTTCGTGAAATCCAAGGCTCGGAAACGCCCGAAAAATGTAACAATTTTTCGCATAGATATACACCTAATAATCAGCACGTTAGACACCCCTAAAATTATTAGTAAGAAAATTTAAAATAGGTTACTAATAATTTAAATTACATTACTAATAATTTTCACTACAATAGATATAGTTTTCAGCGCAAATAGTTGCGCCCTTCGTCGCCCAGAAAATTCCCCGAAAAATAGGGAGCCATTCAGCAAAAACTCCCACTTTCATCCGCTCAGGCTTAACTTCACCCCTCTCATCAGCCCCTTCATGCGTCTTTTTTGCCACCTATACCATACAAAATCTCACGTTGAGTTTGGTAGTTTACAAGAAATATGTACCTTTGCACATTATATATGCGCGAGAATTGGCGCCTTGAATATGCTAATACATATCAACATGAGTTCATTTATATCTAACACGAAGAACCTTGCCAAGGTATTGACACTTGGTTTGTTCACCACTTCCCTCTTTGGGGTAACGAGTTGTGAAGAAGACATCGACAGTTCTAACTTCGCCATCAAGAAGATGGAAACCCTCTCCGACATCATGGACGGTAACCCCCAGTTGTCGAAGGCGCGCGACTTGTTTAAGCAAGTGCGCTTGGGACGTAAGGACAACTCTTCTTCTGTCTACAGTGTGCTCTCAGCGCGCGGTAACTACACCGTTTTTGCGCCCGACAACGTAGCCATGGATACTTACTTGGCGTCTTTGGGGCTCACAAGCATTGATGAACTCACAGATGAGCAGAAGGAACTCATCGTTTACAGCTGTGTCATCGACAACGGCGACCAGGAGGCTTACGAATCTACAGAGTTTCCCACGGCGGGCGCATTCAACCTCTCAAACCTCTACGACCGCTTGCTCACTTGTACGGAAGACCTTGCCGTAGCCGACACGGTGCAGCGCGTGAAGTATGACGCCCTCACACAACTCCCCGAAATGAAGGACGACGACACGGTGAAAATCAACTACCCCGTGTATTACAAGATTGAGAAGGTGAACGGCGTTATCATCTCTGACCTTGAAGCGTCTAACGGTTGGTTGCACATTGTGGAAAGCGTGATTGCCCCCACATCAGATTACATTGCGCAGGTTGTACAAGACGCTCCCAACATGAAAATCATGGGTCGCTTGTTGCAAGAAACGGGTATCTGGGCGTGGATGAACCAAGAGCGCGACGCCAGCTATGAAGACAGAGAACATCCTGAGAAGTTGGAAGCGCAGCCTGGTACGTTTGACGTTCCTACGAAGAGATATTTGGCATACACCGGTTTTGTAGAACCCGATAGTATCTTCGAACTCTACGGCGTTCCCGCTGTGACGCTCGACGAAGAGGGTAACATCACAAACTGGGACGAAGTGCTCCAGGGACTTAAGGGCGTTTCAAAAATCACTACCGCCTACGGCACACAGGATATGGACGACCTCACAAGTCCGAACAACCCCTTCTACAAGTTCGTGAAGTACCACTTCATCGATGGTAAGTATGCCCCCGGCAAACTCGTGGTGCACTACACAGAATACCAGTATCAGTACGGCGTAGACCAGAAGAATCCCCAAACCAAGACGCTCCCCACCGACGCTTGGGATTTTTACACCACAATTCACCCCCAGGGCAAGGTAGAAGAGCGTGAGCCCATCAAGTTGCTCCAGGTAGGTTCTCGAGGTCCCATCGGTCAGTCATTTGAAGGCAACCCCGTATTCATCAATCGCTTTGCCGATTACGACGACGGCATTGAAGGTTCTTACGAAGAGATTGGCGTGAAGCCCGGTGGTGAAGGCGTAATCATTAAGCAAGAGCAAAGCATCAGCGCAGCCAATGGTTACATCTATCCTATTGAAGACTTGCTCGTCTTTGGTGAAGCAGAGCGCACACTTATGGGACGCGAACGTATGCGCGTTGACTATGCTACTATCATCCACGAATTGAGTTCTAACAACCTCCGCTTGGGTAAGTACTCTATGTTCCCCGCAGGATATTTTGAGAACCTCCCCGTGCAGAACTCAAGTTCTCAGGTGCTCTACCTCTTCTGTGCGTACTCACCCATCAGCACAACAGGTTGGTGTAACTATCAGGGCGACGAAATGATGATTCTCGGTCTCTACGACGTTACGTTCCGCATCCCCCCCGTGCCTTTGGCAAAGGAATATGAAATTCGTCTGGGCGTCTCTCACAATACGCTTCGCGGAATGTGCCAACTTTATTTCGGCGAAGACGTTAATCGCCTCAAGCCTGCCGGACTTCCTTACGACTTGCGCCAGAGCGCGCCCTCGGTAAACATTCCTTGGGTAGCCGACGAGGAAGACGAGACCACCAACATTGAGAACGATAAGAACATGCGTAATCAGGGTTACATGAAGGGTCCTCAGCATTTCGGCTGGACCGACGGTAAGGGCGAAAATATGTCTCGAGATTACAGCGGTCACCTCCGTCGCATCGTGACTACGGAACGCATGGAACCCGGCAAGAGTTATTACCTCCGCTATAAGTCAGCGCTTAAGAAGCTCGACTCACAGCTTCAGATCGACTACATTGAAATTGTGCCGAAGGAAGTTTATGGCGGCAACGAATCCGAAGACGTATGGTAACCCCATAGTCGGCCGAACGAACGTATGTAATGGCAAGCAAACAGGTACACGAGTTTTCAGCAGGGCAAGCGCCCTGCGTGAAACTCGTACCGTGTGCCTGACGCTTCAACTACAAGAAATAATTAGCCTATGAAACATTTTACTCTCATCTTATCCCTCTTCCTCTGCACGCTTACTCAGGCGGTGGCGCAAGTCCCCATGTCGGAAGTAGGAGCAGAAGATTATCCCTTCGTCATCACTACCGACCCTGAAAAGCCCGCACTCTATTATATATATACGGGTCGCGATGGCAACGGCAGTGCGAGCGAGATGGTATTTGTTAATGAAATCCCTTGGGGAGAGTCGGATTACAAACTCCAACTCATGTATAAGAACCCCAACAAGGCAGAACTCACACAGCTCTGGTATTTCATGGAAGAAGATGGCAAGATTAAGATTATCTCTGCCGCAGACGGCCGCATGATTACCGTAGAAAACACCAAAGACGGTGCTCAGAAGGTGTACACACAAACAGAGGAAGAGCGCACACATGCCTACTACCTTTGGACACTTGACAAGACAAATGGTTACTACGCCTTTAAGACATCAGACGGCAAGACCTTCCTCAGCCACAACGGCAACTGGGCAACAGGTAAGTCAATGATGGGACTCTACAATGCCGACGGCAGCAAGGACGAAGGTTCACGCGTATTCTTCAAAGCCTACAACGACGTCAGCGGTATTAACGGAGCGCCCGAGCGTGAGTTTAAGTACGGCATCTTTACCATTACCGGTAAGCGCATCGACAAGATTACAGGTCCTGGTATCTACATCGTGAACGGCAAGAAGCGCATCGTGCGCTAAACGCCCCTCCACGGCAACAACATAATAGCGTGCCCTGCAACGATAATAGTTGCGGGGCACGCTATATTATTTTAAATTGCAGTATGGCATAAACTTCAACTCCTCATGATAGTAAACTGTTCAAATTGTGTAAGTCCCCGAGTGAGCGGATTCCCCCTGAAAGGGGATAAATCTATTAGCCCAGGGCAACGCCCTGGGTGATGTTGCAGTTGAGGTTTACGCCCTGAAAGGGCAAAAGCAATTATAAAGTTTTGAACAACAATGCTTTTTCCCATCCAGGGCGCCATCCGAACCGCATGAAACCACAGGGCGCTGCCCTGGGCTGTATGCTTATTGGCCTTTCAGGCAGTTGCTTCTCAAAAAGTTTACGGGACAACACTATTATTTTATAGCGCTGACAGGTATAAATCTCTCACACCAATAGCGCAAATTTTGCCGAGCAAATGCCTTGATTTTACCCCGCAAACGGTTGTGCGAAAAACTAAACCTATTGTAGTAAAAATTATTAGTAACCTAAAAAAAATTATTAGTAAGATAATTTAAAATATGTTACTAATAATTTTGAGCATCATAAACCGCTGATTTTCAGCACCTATTATTGTCGCAATTTTTCGCCACCCGCACTACCGAAAAACGGCAACTGTGGCAAACGAAATACGCCCGCTAAGCACGATGCTTGGCGGGCGTAACGCTATATTATATAATATGTGTAGAGCGAAGGGGGAGCGGGCGAGGAGGAGAAACGCGCACGGCGGTGCACTACAACGCAGCGGGGTGATCAGTCTTTCACCTCTTCAAAATCTACATACTCACCCTCATGCTGCCCAAAGATTTTTTTGTTATCCTTGCGTTTGCGGTGTTGCGAGGAGGTCTGAGTATACTGTTGCTGGTGCGATTGCTGCGAGGTGTGGTCCCATTTGTGGGAGGTCTGTTGCTGTTTCGAACCCAAGAACTTGCGCACGAGATTCAGCAACACCACGGGGGCAAGCAACAGGAGCATCGCCACGATAATGAGCAGCAGGAAAAAGCATCCAAGAATGTGCATGATGTGTTAAGTAGTTTAGTTGGGTTGGTATAGATGGGGAGCACCGTCAGAGCGGTGTTGGCGCGACACGTTCTGAGTCACAACTCACGGCACGCCTTCTGCTCCCTACTTCATGCCCTCAACGGCGTTTGCCACGAGAGACGTAGCAATGTAAAGGAGGATGACAAAGGCGAAGCCTGTCCATCCCGCGAAGAGCAAGAGTGCCGCGCTGGCAAGGATGAAACCGTAGCGCAACTTGTTGTGAGCAAGCGAATAGTCTTTGAACTTCAAGGCAAACATAGGTATGTCGGCCACGAGAATCCATGACGAGCAAATAATGCCGAGGAGTAAGACGTAAACGCTCCACTGAGTCGTAGCCACCCATTCAAAAGCGCCTACCGCCAGCGCGCTCCAGAAGAGGGCGTTTGCAGGGGTGGGCAACCCGTAGAAGGTAGTAGACTGACGCTCGTCGAGATTAAATTTCGCTAAGCGTAGTGCTGAAAATGCCGCAATAATAAAGGCTACGTAGGGAAGGTATGACGCCACCACGTCATTCTCAATAGGAAGGGGCGCGAGGCGTAAGAGGCCGTACACAATAGTTGCGGGAGCGAAGCCAAAGGTAATGCAATCGGCGAGCGAGTCTAACTCCTTACCGATGGCAGAAGACACGTGTAACAGGCGCGCTACAAAGCCGTCGAAGAAGTCGAACACGGCACCCATTACAATAAACGTCATGGCCATTGAGAAGTCGCCCCTGAAGGCAAAGCCTGTAGCGATGCAACCGCAGATAAGGTTGCAGCAGGTAATCGTGTTGGGAATGTGTTTTTTCATAGTTTTCGGGAGTAGACGAGTTATTAGTTGACGAGTAGACAAGATGGTTAGACTATAAAGATTTATGAGTGTCATAAACAACCAGTAGTTTCCGACATTCTTGTTTACTCGTACCTATGAACTTGTACCTAAAATGAAAAGGTGTGTTCAACCTAAATTGACACACCCTCCTTATATATGTTTTTTAAATCTCGGGGAGTTTAGCAATTACGGTTTGATTACCGGTTGTGCGCTGCCCAATTTCGCAAAGAACCTCAGTTCCGAGCGGCAAATATACATCTACGCGTGAACCAAACTTGATGAAGCCCAAGTGTTCGTCAATCACACAATCTTCGCCCTCTTTTGCGTAAGTCACAATGCGACGCGCTACGGCGCCGGCGATTTGGCGTACCAAGACTTCGTCACCCTCGGGCGTTTCAATCACTACCGTTGAGCGCTCGTTCTCTGTGCTGGCCTTGGGCAACCATGCTTTGTAGAAATTACCGTTATGATGGCGCACCATCTTTACTACACCTTCCACGGGGAACCAGTTGGCGTGTACGTTTGTTACGCTCATGAAGATGGAAATCATCAAGCGGCGGTCGTGGAAGTATTCGTTTTCGTCCACCTCCTCAATCACGACAACCTTACCGTCAGCCGAAGCCACAACGGTGCGCTCTGTGTCGCCCTCATAGTGGCGCAAGGGACAGCGGAAGAAGTTGACGATGATAGAATAGAGAAGCACGCTCACTCCTGCTACGGAATAGAACAACCAAATGCAACAGTCGCGGCACAACCAATAGAGCGCAGCATTGAATATCGCCAATGATGCTCCCATTACCATTAGTGTCTCATTACCCTCGTGGTGCAGACGGATGTTTTTGATTTTACGGATTCTTTTTCCCATAGTAAAAGTATTTAGCGGATAGTATTTACCCACATTTCAAGGGGCAAATTTAAGCAAAAATTCTTATATGACAAAGCGTTACGCTTGAATACGACTATCCGACACTCATTTTACGTTCCTTGAGTGCTGAACGGATGTAGAGTTGCATCATATTTATGGCGCGCTCATTGTTGCCGCCATTGGGGATAATGATGTCGGCAAACTGCTTTGTAGGTTCGATAAATTCATCATGCATGGGCTTCAAAACATTGCGGTATTTTGAGATCAACATCTCAAGGGGATGGTCGCGCTCGGCAATGTCGCGCACGATGACGCGCAGCAGGCGTTCGTCGGGCTCAGCATCTACAAATATCTTGAGGTCCATTTGGTCGCGCAAGGACTTATCGTAAAGCGTCATTATACCTTCAACGATGATAACATCCTTAGGTTCAACGTGAACCGTTTCGGGCAGGCGCGTACAAGTGATGTAGGAATACGTGGGTTGCTCAATGGCGCGCCCCGCCTTGAGTTCCTCAATGTGATGCGAGAGCAGCGGCCACTCAAAGGCATCGGGGTGGTCAAAGTTTGTTTGCTTGCGCACCTCGAGTGGCAAGTTGCTTTGGTCGTTGTAATACGAATCTTGCGGGATGACTGCCACCGAACTCTCGGGCAGACTCTCCAATATTTTGCGCACTACGGTAGTCTTTCCAGAACCCGTGCCGCCGGCTATTCCGATAATAATCATGGCGCGAAGATGAATAAAAAATTTTGCATAAAGAGGCTGTATGAACACCCTTACACTTTACAAAGTTACTCGTTTTATAGAAAATTTTGTAACACTACACCCAAAATATTTGCATCGCAACGCTCGACGGCATTTTTCTGAGCGGAAGACTTGCAGAAACCAATAGATTTTCCGAATATTGCAGAACGGAAGTGCGAGCACTGCCACGCTACCAAGCGCATATATTTTTAATTTTACCCTCTTAGTTTTTACCCCTCAAACTCCCCTTGCTCATGCACCCACTCATCTTAAAATACTACCCCGAAGACACTCCCCTGCTCCGCCTGCTCGTTCACCACAGCGAGCAAGTAGCACAGCGCGCACTGAAGATTTGCGACCGCCATCCAGAACTCAACCTCGACCGCGACTTTCTACGCGAGGCGGCACTGATACACGACATCGGCATCTTCCTGACTGACGCTCCGGGCATTCATTGCCACGGCACGAAGCCTTACCTTACGCATGGTGTGGAAGGGGCGGCACTGATGCGCAACGAGGGGCGAGAAGACTTGGCGCGCGTCTGTGAGCGCCACACGGGCACGGGACTTACCGTAGAGAACATCCGCACGCAGGGACTCCCCCTGCCTGAGCGCGACCTGCTGCCCGAAACTATGGAGGAGCAGGTGGTGTGTTACGCCGACAAGTTTTATTCCAAGAGCCACCCCGAGCGCGAACGCACCGTGGAGCAGACGGCAAAGAGCCTTGAAAAGTTTGGCGCTGAGGGGGTAAAGAAGTTTTTGGCGTGGGCTGCCTTGTTTGAATAAAACGCCAACTCAACGAACCGCTCCAAGCATATTTTTTTACACCCAAAATGTAACAATTTTTCGCACCGACATACATCTGACAATCAACAAGTTAGACCTGCCTAAAATTATTAGTAATGTATTTTAAATTATGTTACTAATATTTTTTTTTACATTACTAATAATTTTCACTACAATAGATATAGTTTTTACGAGGTTTGAAATCTACCTCGAAAACCCATATCTCCTTTCATTTCTTTGTTGTAACTTTGTAGGTTCAAGACATAACACAATATAAATATATAACCGTGGTATCAGTAGATGGACTCACCGTCGAGTTTGGCGGCAGCACGCTGTTTAGCGACATTAGTTTTGTAATTAACGAGAAAGACCGTATTGCCCTCATGGGTAAGAACGGGGCGGGTAAGAGTACCCTGCTCAAAATCCTTGCTGGCGTACGCACCGCTACGCGCGGTCAGGTTTCTGCGCCCAAGGACACTGTCATCGCCTACCTTCCCCAGCACCTTATGACGGAAGACGGACGCACCGTTTTTGAAGAAACCTCACAGGCTTTTGCCCACCTCCACCAGATGGAGGCGGAGATTGAAGCGCTGAATAAGGAACTTGCGGAGCGCACCGACTATGAGAGCGACTCCTATATGGAACTCATTGAGAAGGTGGCTACGATGAGCGAGAAGTTTTACGCTATCGACCTCACCCACTTTGAGGAGGACGTAGAAAAGACCTTGCTCGGTTTGGGTTTTGAACGCTCTGACTTCAACCGCCAAACGAGCGAGTTCTCCGGAGGTTGGCGCATGCGCATCGAGTTGGCAAAGTTGTTGCTCAAGAATCCCGACGTGCTCCTTCTTGACGAGCCTACGAACCACCTGGACATCGAGTCTATCGGTTGGCTTGAAGACTTCCTGATTAGCAACGGTAAGGCAGTGGTGGTGATTAGTCACGACCGTAAGTTTGTGGACAACATTACAACGCGCACCATTGAAGTTACGATGGGCAGAATCTATGATTATAAGGTGCCTTATACGCAGTATCTCCAGCTTCGCGCAGAGCGTCATGAGCAACAGATGAAGCAGTGGGAGGAACAGCAGAAGATGATCCAGGAGACCAAGGACTTCATCGAGCGCTTCAAGGGTACTTATTCGAAAACCTTCCAGGTGCAGAGCCGTGTGAAGATGTTGGAAAAGTTGGAGTTGGTAGAGGTGGATGAAGAGGACACTTCTCACCTCCGCTTGAAGTTCCCGCCCTCTCCCCGCTCGGGCAATTACCCCGTAACGATGGACGGTGTGGGCAAGGCGTTTGACGAAAAGCGCATCTTCTCAAATGTCAACCTCATGATTGAACGTGGCGATAAGGTGGCATTCGTCGGTCGTAACGGTGAGGGTAAGTCTACGCTCGTGAAGTGTATCATGGGCGAATTGCAGCACGAAGGTACGCTCACGCTCGGTCATAACGTGCAGATTGGTTACTTTGCGCAAAATCAGGCGTCGCTCCTGGACGAAAACCTTACCGTCTTCCAAACCATTGACGATGTTGCGAAGGGCGAAATCCGTAATAAAATTCGCGACCTCCTCGGTGCCTTTATGTTTGGCGGAGAGGCGAGTACGAAGAAAGTAAAGGTGCTCTCGGGAGGCGAACGTACACGCTTGGCACTCCTTAAATTGCTCCTTGAACCCGTAAACTTGCTCATCTTAGACGAACCGACGAACCACCTCGACCTCAAGACAAAGGACGTATTGAAGCAAGCGCTTCAGGATTTCGACGGCACACTCATCTGCGTTTCTCACGACCGTGACTTCCTTGATGGTCTCGCCACAAAGGTCTACGAATTTGGTCACGGCAAGGTGCGCGAACACCTCTGCGGCGTGTATGAGTTCCTCCAGACCAAGAAGATGGCAGAACTTCAGGAGTTGGAACGAAAAAGTAAGTAGTTATTAGTAGACAAGTAGACGAGTAGACAAGTAAACAAGATAGTTACAGTCTTCCATCGTTTAACTCACTAACCTTCTTGTCTACTCGTTTACTTGTTAACTTGTCAACTAAAAAAACTTACCCTATGAAAGCAAAATGGATAGGCGGCATCCTCGGATTTGTCTTCGGTGGCGGCATCTTAGGCGCCATTGCTGGATACGCATTAGGTTCGCTTTTTGACAGCAGTCAGGAAGGTCCCGACCCTACGCACGAGGATGCTCCCGACATCAAGCAGCAACGCTCACGCAATAATTTCCTATTCTCGCTCATGGTGCTCTCGGCACACATGATTCAGGCCGACGGCAAAATCATGCACTCCGAAATGGAATTCATGCGCCGCTTCCTGCAACGCACCTTTGGCGAAGACGCGAAGAATCAAGGCAACGACATTCTCCTCCGCCTGTTTGAATACCGCAAGCAACAGGGCGAAACCTCTTGGCGCGAGCAAATCATGCGCGCCTGTGAAGAAATTGCGGCGATGATGCCCGAAGCGGAGCGCACACAGTTGGCAACGCTCCTTGCGGAAATTGCGCGCGCCGACGGTCGTATTGACGCTACAGAAGTCACTGCCCTGCGTGAAATCATTGCCCACCTCGGACTCAACCCCGGTCTCACAGAACAACTTCTCTCCCTCGGTGGCACCACACTTGAAGACGCCTACCGCATTCTCGGTCTTACACCCGACGCTACCGATGCAGAAGTGCGCAGCGCCTACCGCAAACTCGTGGTGGAAAACCACCCCGACAAGGTGGCACACCTTGGTGAAGACGTCAAGGCTGCAGCGACGAAGAAGCTCCAGCAAATCACTGAGGCTAAAGAACTTATTGACAAGATGCGCAAGCAGTAAGATAAGCGGGGGCGATGTTCAAACTCTACAATTTAATTAGGAAATAGTCTTGCCTCCTCCACGTTATTTCCTAAATTTATTTACCTTCGCAAGTAAATCATTCACAACCTAATCTAAACTAAAATGTTTACGCTCCAAAGAATATTGGGACTACTTGCAACTCTGTGTTGCGTAAGTATCCTGACTACCGCAAATACGGTGGCGCGTTGGACCCTCCAAACGACGGGGAGCAACGTGCTGATTAAAGATGCCGTAACGGGAGAGTACCTGAACATGTATTTTAAGGCGCCCAATGCCACGCTTCACACTGGCACGGGTGACGCTTCGCAATGGAAGGTGCTTCGCGAGTCGGACAAGACGGCGGTTACCACTCCCGAAGAAAATGTGGACTACCTCCTGCAAACGCAGATGAACGTTAGCCTCAACCAGTACGCCTACGTCACAACAGAAAAGTGTATTCAAACCAAGGCGGATGCCGATGCGGGTAGCATCTTCCGTTTTAAGGCGGCTCCCGAAGGCGGTTTTTACCTGTATCATGTAGCAACCGACTCCTACATTCAGCAAGGTGCCCACCACGTAAACCTCACGATGGGTGCGCTTTCAGCAGAGACTCCAAAGGATGAAGCGACCAAGGCGGGCATTTATACCATTGAGTGGAAAACGGGCACGGGCAGTTACATTACTGAAGAAGCCGACGGTAGCATGGTCATTTCTAATTACGACGAAACGAAGCGCATGTTCTGGGAGTTTGTTACTACCGACAAACCCAACTGCTTCTACCTTCGCAACACGGCAACGGGGCGCTACATTCAGAGTTGCAACCTCGAACCCAGTTCTGCAAGCCGCGTCAATACGGGCAAGGAACCCGTAGAATACTACGTTGCGAAGAACACTACGGCAGGTGTTGCCACTTTTGGTCAATACTGGTTCAGCTCCACAGATTGCGCCAACTACGATAAAACTGCTTCTTCGCCCCGCGCCTTGAATAAGGACGGCGCTTCTAATTTTATCATCACCTGGACGGCAGCCAATGGCAACGTCGGTTCTTTCTGGACGCTTCATGAAACAGAAGACCTCTACGATTTGCGCCCCTTCATGGTGGGTGAGTCTTACCGCTACCTCTTGCAGAATGACGAACTCAAGGCGCTCCAACAAGCTGACGACAACACGTTGAGTTGGGAAAAGCGCACAGAGGATTTGTCGCAAGCATGGTATTTCAAGGGTGAAAGCAACCGTGCGGGTGGTTATCAAATTATCAACGCCAAGACGGGCAAGGCACTCAACGATGGCACTGCCTACGTTGTTGTTCAGGATCTCACTGCTGAAAGTGCCGTTTACCAGTTCCGCCCCTTTGCCACAAAGGATGACGCCACCACGGATCTCACCATCGACGGCAAGTCTGCCTTTACCTTCCGCGCCGTTCGCAGTGCGTTCTCACGAAATGCGCAGATTTACCAAATGCCTTGTGGTGCACTTGCTGGGTTGTATATCAGCGAACTCTCCTTGACGGGCGAAGCGGCTTACAAACCGCTCGTCTTCCCCATTACCACTGCGGCTGGTAAGGAAAGTGCTACACCCGCAGAATGGTTTACGCTTTACGTACGCGACAAGGCAGAAGTACAGCCTGGGAAGTCACTCACGCTCGACATTACCATGAACCAAACTCCCGCTGCGGGTTACGAAGCGTTTGCTTACTTCGACTGGAACCGCGACGGGGTGTTTGAAGCAGTGACTACATTGGATGTTGCGCGCACCATGTCGGCAACAATTCCCGTTCCCGCCGATGCCAAGGAAGGCAAAACTCGCATGCGCATCCGCATTACCGACAACGGATTGACAGATGCCGAGGATGAAGCGGTAGGTCAAATCTTCGACGCTATTCTCACCGTCATCCCTGCGGATAAAGGTTTGAGTTTTTCAGTTACGACGTCCGACCTTACCCGTGGCACGGTTTCTTACGAACTTAATGGCGACGAAATTACCATTAAGGCAGAACCTTTAGGCAATTCCAAGTTCATTGCATGGCGCGAAGGCAACCGCCTGTTTACAACAACAGCGACCCACACCTTCACACTCGACCGCAGCATTCACCTTACGGTTTACTTCACACCCAACACCGATATCGTAACACTCATCGAAGGTGTTGAAGTTAAAGTTCCTGCCAACAACGTATTCTACGACCTTCAAGGTCGCCAAGTGCTTGTTCCACGCAAGGGCATTTATATTTTGAATGGCAAGAAAGTGCTTGTGAAGTAACCTCACACTCCGAACGGCGCTCTCCCCCTGTTTATAGGGGGAGGGGACCACGAAGTGGTGAGGGGGTGCTTAAGATTAAACCATGGGGGTATAAAAAATACTATTAGAAGTATCCTATTCGGCACCCCCTCACCGCAAAGCGGTCCCCTCCCCCTAGAACCTGGGGGAGAGCGCCATCCGGATTTTAAACCCCCTCAGGACTTCAACACGTTCTCCCTCATAC
>JAGBYW010000086.1 GCA_017628555.1 Bacteroidaceae bacterium
ATTATGTTACTAACAATTTTAAGAAGGTTACTTGTAATTTTTTGCAGGTCTAATGCCAGAGTTAAATTATCTTAAATAAAGTTCAAGGGCAATGGTTCATTTTGTAAAAAACCTCATGTTTAAGCACATGAGAATCGAATTTTTCCAAGAGACAAACGTACGAGACAAAAATATGCAATTCTCAGAAGGGTATTTTGTAGCGTTACACATATAATTTTACTGAACAGACAATCAGAGTTAGTTAGTTAAGTAGTATGCTACCCAAAAGATACTTTAATGTGAGTCGTCAAATTCTACCCCTTAACCTATACACACAAAAATCCGCAGCATGAATTTACATACTGCGGATTCTTTATAATCAATAGGGTACTTCTCCCATTGAAGGAGGTGGGAAATTAAGCGGGTCAGAGTTGGGATATTCCGCTTGAGAAGAGAGGTTTGTCGAAATACTTGAAGAGAATTCCTCGTTGGGCATGGGTACATAACTATCCGCATTGCGATCTTGGAAGCGGGTGAATTGCCCCTTAAAGGAGAGGAGCACATCACCCACGGCGCCATTACGGTGCTTAGCGATAATGATTTCGGCCATGCCGCGGAGGTCTCGCCCATTGGGGTCTGTATAGATTTTATAATACTCTGGGCGGTGAATGAAGCATACCATATCGGCGTCTTGCTCAATGGCACCTGATTCACGAAGGTCAGAGAGTTGTGGGCGCTTATCGCCGTCGGCGCGATTTTCTACACCACGGTTTAGCTGTGAAAGGGCAAGGATGGGGATATTGAGTTCCTTGGCCAACCCCTTAAGAGCACGCGAGATGGTTGAGACTTCTTCCTGGCGGCTACCGTAATTCATGCCCGAGGCATTCATCAACTGAAGGTAGTCAATCATAATAATTTTCACACCGTGCTCGCGCACCAATCTGCGCGCTTTCGTGAGGAGTTCGAAAACGGAAAGCGAGGGGGTATCGTCGAGGAAGAGGGGCTTGCCATAGAGTTGCTTCATGCGTCCGTCCAAGCGCTGCCATTCGTCGGGATTGAGTTGCCCGGTTTTAAGTTTTTCCGATTCTATCTCCGTGACATTTGAAATGACGCGGTTCATGAGTTGCACGTTCGACATTTCAAGCGAGAAAAATGCGAGGGGGATGCCCTGGTCGATGGCTATGTTTTTAGCCATACTTAGTGCGAAAGCAGTCTTACCCATCGCGGGGCGAGCGGCGAGTATCACGAGGTCGGAGGGTTGCCACCCCGAGGTCATCTTATCGAGGTCGGTAAAGCCTGTAGAGATTCCCGAAAGTCCATCGCTGCGCTCTGATGCTTTTAGCAGCATGGTATAGGCGTCGTTGATGACGGGGTCGATTTGCGTATATTCTTTCTTTAGACTTTGCTGACTGAGTGTAAAGAGTCCGCCCTCTGCCTCCTGCATAAGTTCGTCTACGTCCTGTGTTGGGTCGAAGGCTTTGGTTTGTATATTGCTGGTATAGGTAATGAGTTGTCTTGCCAACGCCTTTTGAGCAATAATGCGGGCGTGGTAAACGATGTGGGCGGATGATGAGACCATGCCCGAAAGTTGGGTAACGTAATAACGTCCACCAGCTTCTTCAAGCGAACCCATGCGCTCTAACTCGTCAACGACGGTGAGGATGTCAGAGGGTTTCTGATAAATATTCAGACGGCTTACAGCCTCATAGATATACTTATGACGTGGGTCATAGAAACTCTCGGGTTTAAGAATTTCAGAAATTTGCGCATAAGCATCAGATTCAATGAGCAACGCACCAATCACTGCTTGCTCCAACTCAGGTGCTTGTGGTTGGAGGTGTCCATAATTTTCAAGGTCAGCCTTGGGTTTAGCCTTAGATTTTCTGGGGGTATTTTGTGGCATAGAAATAAAAGTTTTAAAAGGAGAAAGTGATATGCAAGGTAGTCATCGTTTAGGATTGTCAGAACTGCGCTGGATGTTATCTACTCATTTTTTACATATTCATAGCACCCCATAGAGGGAGTTGCTGTTCGTGGAATCCCCATGCGGTCAAGGAGATAGGTCTGCGAGGTGATTGTGGCGTCAGCTGTGCCTACGGCAAGTGATTGTGGGGCGAGGGTAAAGCGATACAACAGGCGATCAAGGTCGAAAGCAGGGTAGAAATTATCTGCGCGATAGACTGCATTCTCGTCGGTATCCCACAAACAATTTACTATCTCTGGCGCTTCATAAGAGGGGGTGTTTAGCAGGCAGTTGCGGAATGTATAATTAAATGGAGAGTCGTCACCTGCATTTTCACCCATAATTTCGTCGGTGGCGTAACCCGTAATAATAGAGTTAGCAACTTCTAAATTTTGAAGCGGATATGCCGAAGTGCCGTCTGTGTTTGCAAACAGAAGAGCTACACCACAACTTGCCGTAAAGGCATAGAATTGCGCGATGGTGCAGTGTGTAATGCTCACGTCTCCGCCCAAAATATTTACACAATTACCTCCTGCATTGGTGAGTTGAGAATTACCCACAAGGGCTTTCACGTGTAAGAGTGTTAAACCGTCACCGCTGGTGTTGTGGATGATGGAATTTTCAATACGAATTTTCTCGGCGTCGATGTTGCTACTATCACAAAGAATGCCATAATTACCACTATGGATGTCTGCAAAGTTTACCTGATTCCCATAACTCTGCGCAGTAATACGTATCCCTCCCCACTGCCCAGGAATGCAGTCGTAAGATTGATTGGTAAACATATTTCCCAATCTGTCACCTCGAAATACTACATTATTCTCAGCATTGCCCTGCACATTAAGGCGACCATATACAATGAGTGAGGCATCTTTATGAAAAAACAAGCGAGTGCCAGCGGGGATGGTAAGCGAGGCGTCTGGGCGCACTACAAGACTATCTAATACTTGATAGGGACGACGAGAATTAAGGGTCACATCCTCAAGAATCTCCATGCCTTGAAGTTTCACGACATCCCAACCGTGGATTTCTAACGGCAATTCCTGCACTACCCCACTCTCTAATTCAAAAAGGAGTTTGTCTGTATGCGCTACAGGGATATCGCTGTCACAGCTGGGCGTCAATGAGTTGATAAAGATTCTCAAACTATCTCCAGAACGGAGTTGAAAATCGGTCGCTGTGCCATTGATGAGAGCTGTGCCATCAACATTCACTCGAAAGATGCTACTTGCTCCCTGCTGAAGCGACACGGACTTAATACGGAGTGCCGCCTTGTTGTGATTGTACACCTGAAAGGTTTGTGTGTGTGACAATTCCCCAGCAATGAGGGTATCAAAATCTACAGAGTCTACAGAGAATGCCAATACATCTTGGGGCGAAGAGACAAATTCCTCTTCATCCATGCAAGAATATAGGGTTATACTGGAAATAAATATGAACGGAAGTAGAAGTAAGAAACGCATAATCTTGGAGGAGAGAAAAAGAGGCAGGAACTGATGGTGAACGCAACAGTTCGCTGCCTATATATCCGTTAATTACAGATGTTGTAAGGGTGCTTGTCGTCGAATGGTTGTCTTCAATTCGGTGCCTTTACGTTTAGAGCGCCAATTAAAGATGTCTTCCTTATGCAGGGGGCGCACATAGTCGAACCAAGTGAAATTTTCAAGTTGAGAATGCTCTCGTGGTGCCATACCAATGCCGTAGAATTGACCTTCAGCGGAAGGTGTCCAAATGCGTTGTAGTTTGCGTTGCTCCAAGGTCATCTTCAACTTTGCAGTTTCCATATAAAGTTGATACAGCACAACGCTATCTTTCTCTAATGGGAATTGAATGACGCGTACATTGCCATCCACATAGTTTTCGTGCATCTGTCCCTCTTTGAAATACGCCCTTATCTGATGACCACTTACTTGATTGAAGTGTGTGCTGTCAACTTGCTCTACCAACAAAGCCTGACGTGAAACATAAATACTGTCAATAGTTTGCTCGTTGAAGTTCACGTCTATTTGTTCACCAAGTATCTGACGATTCTCGCTCCACACTATTGGGTCGCGGTAAAGGGTAAGTCGGCGCAACTGACTATCAAAATTCAAACTATCACATACTGCTTGCACGTCGTTGCGGAATGCACGAACATGAAAATACGCATCTACCTTACGGACGACAGAGTCGGTATTTATGTTAAGAGTAGTAAGACGAATGGTATCTGCATGCATGTAAAGTGTGTCGGGGCCTGAGGAATAGTCCATAACTACTGCGTTGTTGTAACACAGGGCATCACCCGTGAGTTCGTTGTACCATACATAGTCACCTCGTAGGATATTACGATTCAACTTATCGTTGTAATCAATATCGTCGAAAGCAAACATATCCCCAGTTAGCTTGTTGTAAAAAATGCTGTCGCCAGTCATCACTTTATCACTGCCCGTCAATACAGAGCGGTTGTAAAGTTTTGCTTGTTCCAACTGCGTATTATAATACCCTAACTCGGTATAAATATGGTTGCTACCGTTGTGAATATTAGAAGCACCAAGGAGTTTTGCCCATTTGCTATCTGTGTTATACTTCAACGTATCACTATAGATGGTGAATGATTCGCCCTTCAACGTAACATCATAATAGAAATGTGCATCCTTTGTTTCTGTAAAATATTCACCGAAGTCAGAAGTCAATTCATTGGTACCTTCGACAAGCGTTCCGCCCTCAAAGAAATAACCTACGCTCAAGACACGGTCATAATTTAAACTATCGGTATACAGTTTCTGTGCATTATGAGTGAGAACAACATTGTAACGCATCTGTGCCAAAAGATTCTCGCCGTCGTAATACAACGAATCACCAACAAGCGTCAATGTGTCTCCCTGATTTATTCTAACATTACCCACCGCTTCAAAGGAGTTAGAATTCGTGTAATAAATAGCACTGTCACAGTACATATCAAAACTACCATGACTAAACTTCACATTACCACTCAAGCGATGTGCACCAGGAAAGAGATAATCATTAAACTCCATGTTGTCAGCATGTTCTATATTCACGCGCTGCTTATCCTGCTGAGATACTTGCTTGAAAGAGGGATGGTAAGTAAATGCAGAAGTTTGGACAAGACTCCCCAACATAAGGAGGAGTCCTAACCAAACTAATAACTTTCTTTTATCTAAGCAATTCAATGTGACACTGTTATTTTGTTAAGAAAAAATTTATTTTCCCCAATTCGGATATTCAAACTCACAATTTCTCCATTCTGGGTTGATTCGCACGAAAGTAGATTTCTGCTTTTCTTCAATCCACTTTTTACGCATTTCAAGAGCACGCTTGTCAAGAACTACATCCTTCAAAATTTGAAAGTCTTCTGTCATGTGGGCACGATGAGCAGCTATTCTTGATTTCAGTTTCACAATAGCACAAACTTCTTGTCCCTGTGTGTTCTTGTAGATAAATGCTTCTGAAATATCACCCACCTCCATGGCC
>JAGBYW010000087.1 GCA_017628555.1 Bacteroidaceae bacterium
GAATGCCATTCGGAGTGTTCCTACAATGTTTACACGAAGTGAAAGCACGATGTTTTACACCAGTTGAGTTATTTTAACGGAAATATCAAACCTCGCTCTCCCCTTAAGATAGGGGGAACCGACGCCCGAAGTAAGAGCAGAGGGCAAACTTGGTTGGACTATGCCTTACGAGAAGGAGGACGATGAGCGAAGCGAAAATCAAAACCTCCGTAGGAGGGGAGGGGGTATGAAATGTAACTTGTGGTCAACTCCAATATCATTACCAAAATAAATCTGCCACACCGACTTGGTGCAGCAGATTTTCTAATAATAATATATGTGTCATTGCCGAGGGAGCAGGATGCCCCGCGGAGGGGCATTACCCTACGCTTCCCTCAAGCGAAACGCTCAAAAGCTTTTGCGCCTCAACGGCAAACTCCATGGGGAGCTTGTTAATCACTTCCTTGGCGTAACCGTTTACAATAAGGTCTACGGCGCCCTCAATGGGGATGCCGCGTTGCTGGCAGTAGAAGAGCTGGTCCTCAGATATTTTCGAGGTCGTAGCTTCGTGTTCTACCGTCGCGTTATTGTTGTGCACGTCAATGTAGGGGAAGGTGTGCGCACCGCTGGTGCTGCTCAAGAGCAGGGAGTCGCAGGATGAATAATTGCGTGCTCCATCCGCCTTGCTGCCCACCTTGACGAGTCCGCGGTAAGAGTTTTGGCTCTTGCCGGCAGAGATGCCCTTCGAGATGATGCGCGAGCGGGTGTTCTTGCCAATGTGAATCATCTTCGTGCCCGTGTCGGCCTCCTGATAGTTGTTCGTGACCGCCACACTGTAGAACTCAGCCTGCGAATTGTCGCCCGAGAGCACGCACGAGGGATATTTCCACGTGATGGCAGAACCCGTTTCTACCTGCGTCCACGAGAGTTTGGCATTCGCCCCACGCAAGTGTCCGCGCTTCGTTACGAGGTTGTACACCCCGCCTTTGCCTTCGGCATCTCCGGGATACCAGTTTTGCACGGTGGAATACTTCACTTCGGCATCCTGCTCTACGACGATTTCCACGATAGCGGCGTGCAACTGGTTCTCATCACGCTGGGGCGCAGTGCACCCTTCGAGGTAAGAAACGTAAGCGCCTTCGTCACACACGATAAGCGTGCGCTCGAACTGCCCTGTGCCTTGCGCATTGATGCGGAAGTAAGTGGAGAGTTCCATGGGGCAACGCACGCCCTTGGGAATATAGACGAACGAACCGTCGGAGAAGACGGCGCTGTTGAGGGCGGCGAAGAAGTTGTCGCGGTAGGGAACCACCGTACCGAGGTACTTGCGCACGAGGTCGGGATTTTCCTTTACGGCTTCGCTGATGGAGCAGAAGATGATGCCCTTCTCCTGGAGTTTTTCCTTAAAGGTGGTCTTCACCGACACGGAGTCCATCACGGCATCTACGGCTACGCCTGCCAACATCATGCGTTCCTCCAAGGGGATACCCAACTTGTCGAACGTCTTCATGAGTTCGGGGTCAATCTCCTTCTTGCCCTCGCCCTTCTGCTTCTTTGTGGGGTCAGCATAATAGGAAAGGTCTTGATAATCAATCTGCGGAAGATTGACGTGAGCCCAATCGGGTTGCTCCAAAGTGAGCCAGTAACGGTAAGCCTTGAGGCGGTATTCAAGAAGCCACTCGGGTTCTTCCTTCTTCTGGGAAATGAGGCGAATAACCTCCTCGTTCAAACCCTTGTCAATGATTTCCGTCTCAATATCGGTGGTAAAACCGTACTCATATTTCTTGTCCGCCACATCACTGACGAACTGGTTTTGTTTACGCTTGTCACTCATAGATACCAATGAGTAGTTAGTAATGAGTAATTAGTAATAACCATCCGGGGGGTGACTCACTTTCTATACTACTCGTGACTTATTTAGAAAATTACTTGGGGGTACTTTTCCCCTGTAAAGTTTTTGTTGAAGATACAATCAACCTCATCAACTCCTGACAATCTTCATAAATACTATCAAACTCATGGGAAGTAAAGAATTCACTCTCATGTAAGAGTTCCAACCAATATTCGGTTTCGGCACATTCTTTCTGTGCAATAAATAATTTAGCACACAAATCTGCTCGTGATTGCGCGAAGGCACCTTCCTTAATATTTGCGCCAATGCTCGTGCCACTGCGTAGAAGTTGTTTTGCTAAAATATATTCATGCTTTACTTCTGTCAAGTATTTATATAGTTTAATCATTCGCAAAGCAAAAGCCTTGCTCTTGTTAAGCAACAAGTTGTCCTTCATATTACTCACTACTCATTACTCACTACTCACTACTTAACACCCGCCTTTTCCATAACCTCAGGCACGTATTCTTGAGCACGCTCCATGGCAAACTTAGTGATATATTGCACCGGTTCAAGCATAACGGAACCCTCAGTGCGCTCGCTGTTCAAAATATTAAGCGACACCATTACATTAAGTACACAACTGAGCAAGACAAGGTATTTTGCCATACTTAAAATGCCCCCACCAATGCGATTTGCAATACCAAGAACGGTGAGGTCAAGTGCCTTAGTAATCAGCGTGGCAAGCAAGCCAAAGATAATGGGTACTATAATCCACAACAAGAGGAACGCCACGATGCTGGTAAACATATTTACTTCAGAACCGTCTACCGTGAGGTATTCCCCAAGTGTTTCATAACAAGTTGCCGCCACAAAGAGTCCTACAAGAAACCCTATAGTTGAGGCCAACTCCTTGACAAAACCATTCATCAACCCTCGCACCAACGCGAAGATAAGGATGATGCCAATGAAAATATCTAAATACATGGTTTGTTCGTTTTTTAAGTTGACGAGTTTTTGAGGTACGAGTAAACAAGAGAGAGATCTGTCAAAAAGACCTTAATGTCCTTAACGACCTTAAAGCCCCTAATGACCTTAAAGCCCCTATCGCCCTTCTCCCCTCAAACAAATAGACAAGTAACCCCATAGACAAACCGACTTGCGACAATCCGCATGGCACTCGTCTACTTGTTTACTTGTCTATCTGTCAACTAATTTATTTACTTAAGCTTCTGCTTAATTTCTACTTCCTGGAATGTTTCGATGATGTCGCCCTCCTTAATGTCGTTGCAACCCTGGAGGCTGATACCACACTCGAAGTTTGTAGTCACTTCCTTCACATCATCCTTGAAGCGCTTAAGCGCAGCAATGTTGCCCGTGAAGATCACGATACCATCGCGGATAAGGCGTGCCTTGTCGGAACGCTTTACCTTTCCGTCCATGACGTATGCACCAGCAATGTAACCCACCTTTGAAATGTGGAACACCTGGCGAACTTCTACCGTTGCAGTCATTTCTTCCTTCACGATAGGTTCGAGCATACCTTCCATTGCCTCCTTCGCTTCTTCAATAGCGTCGTAGATGATTGAGTACTGACGGATTTCTACACCTTCCTTGTCCGCTAACTTACGAGCGCCCTGACTGGGACGTACCTGGAAGCCCACGATAACGGCTTGTGAAGCAGCAGCAAGGGTAACGTCGTTTTCGGTAATCTGACCCACACCCTTGTGGATAACGTTAACGGCAATCGTTTCGGTAGAGAGCTTGATGAACGAATCAGAGAGTGCTTCCACAGAACCGTCCACATCACCCTTAACCACAATGTTGAGTTCCTTGTAAGTACCGAGGGCGATACGACGACCGATTTCGTCAAGCGTAAGAATCTTCTGCGTACGCAAACTCTGTTCGCGTTGGAGCTGTTCGCGCTTGTTGGCAATTTCACGCGCTTCCTGTTCTGATTCCATTACGTGGAACTGGTCACCTGCCTGGGGTGCGCCGTTGAAACCAAGGAGTGTTGCTGCACAAGCAGGACCTACTTCCTTGATGCGGTGGTTACGTTCGTCGAAGAGCGCCTTCACCTTACCGTAGTTTGTACCAGCGAGGACAACGTCACCCTGCTTGAGCGTACCGTTGCTTACGAGCACTGTTGCTACATAACCACGTCCCTTATCCAAAGAAGATTCGATTACCGTACCGATAGCCTTACGGTTGGGGTTCGCCTTGAGTTCGAGCATTTCTGATTCGAGAAGCACCTTCTCAAGGAGTTCGTCCACACCGATACCCTGCTTTGCAGAGATATCCTGGCTCTGGTACTTACCGCCCCACTCTTCCACGAGGAAGTTCATCTGTGCGAGACCTTCCTTAATCTTATCGGGATTAGCCGCGGGCTTATCAATCTTATTGATGGCAAAGACGATGGGCACACCCGCTGCTACAGCGTGGTTGATTGCTTCCTTCGTCTGGGGCATGATGTCGTCATCGGCAGCAATAATGATGATTGCTACGTCAGTTACCTGAGCACCGCGAGCACGCATAGCAGTAAATGCTTCGTGACCGGGAGTGTCGAGGAAGGTTACGTGCTTACCGCTTGAGAGTGTTACGTTATACGCACCGATGTGCTGGGTAATACCACCCGCTTCACCCGCAATAACGTTTGCCGAACGGATGTAGTCGAGCAATGAAGTCTTACCGTGGTCAACGTGACCCATCACTGTAACGATGGGAGCGCGTTCGAGGAGGTCTTCTTCCTTGTCCTCTTCCACAACGATTGCTTCCTGCACTTCAGCAGAAACATATTCTGTTTGGAAACCGAATTCTTCAGCCACGAGGTTGATGGTTTCAGAGTCGAGACGCTGGTTGATAGAAACCATGATACCGATGCTCATGCACGTACCGATAACCTGCGTCACGGGAACGTTCATCATCGTTGCCAACTCATTCGCCGTTACGAATTCTGTAAGTTTGAGCACCTTGCTTTCTGCGTGTTCCTGTGCCATGAGTTCTTCCTGGCGTTCACGCGCAGCGTCGCGCTTTTCCTTACGATACTTCGCACCCTTGGGCTGTGCAGCCTGCTTGCCCTGGAGGCGTGCGAGTGTTTCCTTTACTTGCTTTGCTACGTCTTCAGCAGTTACTTCCTGCTTAACGGGAGCAGCCTGTTTGCGGTTCTTATCCTTCTGCTTCTTACCAGCATTCTGAGCGTTCTGCTGTGCATTGTTACCACCCTGCTGGCCATTCTTCTTCTGACCACCCTGCTGGTTAGCCGCAGCATTTACGTCTACGCGCTCCTTACCGATGCGCTGACGCTTACGCTTTTCACCGCCCTGCTGTCCGTTAGCACCCTGCTTGTTAGCAGCGTCCTTGCCCTGCTGGCGGTTCTTTTCATCACGCTCCTTCTTGCGCTCTTCCTTCGACTTCTTCTTAGGACGCGTATTCTGATTGAGCGCAGAAAGGTCGATAGTACCCAACACCTTGGGACCCGACACTTCGGGCTGATTGCGGAGTTTGAACACCCCGTCTTCGCTTTCTGTCAAGAGGGCAGCCGCACGTTCTTCAACCGAGGGCTTTTCCTTCTTTGCAGGCTTGGGTTCGGGCTTTTCCTCCACCACGGGAGCAGGAGCAGGTGCGGGAGTTTCTTCCACTACGGGAGCGGGAACCTCTTCCTTCTTCACAGCCGCCTTCTTTGCCTTGGGTGCTTCTTCCTTCACGGGAGTTTCTACCTTTTCAGGGGCAGCAGGCGCCGCCACTTCTTCTACTACCGCAGGTTCTGCAACCACCTCTTCCTTCTTAGGCTTTTCGGGTTTGCTGAAAATCTTGGCAGCTTCGTCGTGGAGGGCTTTGTCGGCACCAAATTGCTTCTGGAGCAAGGCATACTGCTCATCGTTAATCTTCTCATTGGGGTCACCCTTAAGCGCACCACCATTGGCATTGAGAAAATCAACAATGTTTTGCAAGCCGACGTTAAATTCTTTGATTGCTTTATTTAATCTGATACTCATTCTATTCTTAAAATAAATTAGGTGAATTATGAGTCACCCGCTCTTTGAAATGTGGTTAGCGCGTCTCTCTCAGACGCTGAAAGTCAAGACTTACTGCGCAGCCTCTTCAAACTGTGCACGGAGCACGCGAAGCACTTCGTCAACAGTGTCTTCTTCAAGGTCAGCCTTTTCGATGAGCATCACGCGAGGTGCGTTCAACACCTGCTTTGCTGTTTCAAGTCCGATAGACTTAATAGCATCAAGCACCCATTGGTCAATTTCATCATTAAACTCATCGAGCTTGTAGTCGTTTTCTTCGTTACCATCCACTTCACGGAACACGTCAATCGTGTACTCCGTCAAGAAGCTTGCCAACTTGATGTTCTGACCGCCCTTACCAATAGCCAACGAAACTTGGTCGGGCTTCAAGAACACGTCTGCCTTCTTGTTTTCTTCATCCAACTCAATGCTTGAAATTTCAGCAGGTGCAAGTGCACGAGCAATCAAAATGCGGGGGTTGGGAGAATACTGAATTACGTCAATGCTTTCGTTGTGCAACTCACGAACGATACTGGTGATACGGGCGCCCTTCACACCGACACAAGCGCCTACGGGGTCAATACGTTCGTCTGTGCTATCCACTGCAATCTTTGCACGTTCGCCAGGAATACGCGCCACACGCTGCAAGCGAATTACGCCATCCGCAAATTCAGGAATTTCTGTCTCGAGCAAGCGCTGGAGGAACATGGGAGAAGTACGGCTCAAGTAAATCTTGGGATTACCGTTGGCATTGTCCACACGGTCAATCACCGCACGCACATGGTCACCCTTATGGAAGAAGTCGCGGGGCACCTGTGAGTTCTTCAACAAGTGAAGTTCGTTGCCGTCTTCATCAAGGAGGAGGGCTTCGCTCTTCCAAGTCTGATACACTTCTGCAGAAATCATTTCACCCACACGGTCAGCATACTTGTTGTAAAGCGCATCGTGTTCGAGTTCAAGAATCTTACTTGCCAAGGTCTGACGGAGTGTCAAGATGGCACGACGACCAAACTTGAGGAAGTCAATCTTCTCCGTTACTTCTTCACCCACTTCATAGTCCTCAGCAATCTTCTGCGCTTCAGAGAGGGGGATTTCCTTGTTCTCGTCAGTCACTTCGTCGTCAGCAACTACCACACGGTCGCGGTAGATTTCAAAGTCACCCTTGTCGGGGTTGACAATCACGTTGAAACCTTCGTCAGAACCGTAGATTTTTGCAATCACACTGCGGAAACTTTCTTCCAACACACCCACCATCGTAGTGAGGTTGATGTTCTTCATTTCCTGAAATTCGCCAAACGTGTCGATCAGGCTTGGAGCCACTTTTTTTTTCTTTGCCATAAAAAGAGGTTGAGACAAGAGCATTTCTCCCCTGCCTCATTATTATTTATTGTTTTATTATTTGAAATCAATCACATACTTCGTGTGCTTCACATCCGCATACTTGAATGTGTAGTCCACTTCTTCCATAACGGGGCGCTTCTGACCTTCCTTCTTCACCTTCTGTGTCACTGTCACGGTGAATTCTTCGGGAGTCACATTTGAAAGTTCGCCCACAAATTTCTTGCCCTCGCGAGTCAACACCTCCACTTGTTCTCCCAAGTGGATTTCATACTGGCGCAACACCTTAAAGGGTTGACCAATGCCGGCACTGCCCACTTCAAGTTCAAAGTCTTCCTGCTCACGGTCGAGACCAGCCTCAATGAACTTGCTCAATTCCACACAGTCTTCAATCCACACGCCTTCCTCATGGTCAATTTCTACCACAATGCGTGCATCAGCGCTGATAGAGAGGTCGCAAAGGAAATATTCCTTACCTTCGAGCCACTCATCCACCAACTTTTTAACGATACTTTTATCAATCATGTATTGTTAAGATTTTGTGTCCACACCAAGGTTGCCCAACAAGCAACGACAGCATGAACTAATCATTTGATTAAGAAAAGTGAGGAACCCTTTTCGGACCCCTCACTAACTTCTGACTGCAAAATTACTATATTTTATATAAGTGACAAACTTTTTTGAAGAAAAAGCGCCTTAAAAGCATAAGGTCATTAGGGTCTTTAAGGTTATTAAGGTCTCTAAGGTCCCATCCGGGTTAATCAAGCGTGCATCGTTAAAGACCTTAGAGACCTTAGAGACTTTAGAGACTTTAGAGGCTTTAATTACCTTAAAAGTTCCACTAATACCCCCGCGTCTGCTTCCTCACCCGCATCATCCTCTCACTGAATCCACCTGTCTTCACAAAGTCATCCGAAAGGCGTTGCAGTTGCTTGTGCAACAGATAGTCGGCTTGCTTCAACAGCACAATGGTCATGTTTGCAATTGTTTCTGGCGGGCGTGTTTGCGCCAACTTCATGAAGAAGTCAGCATCATTATGCTCCGTTCCGAGTCGGCGCATCGCGATGAGTTCAGCTGAATCTTCTTCCCATTGGCGGTGTGAGTGCGTCTTAAGGTAGTCCTCAAAATCTTCGTGCAGTTCATGCAAACTCGCCTTTGCCACATTCAGCAATTTAATCTCCGTCTTCGCCGAAGTGCCTGAAGCCATACATCCCTCCACAATGTTCTGCTTACCCGAGCGCGCTGCCTGCACCATCTGATCAATAGTGCGGTCACCCTTTTGCAAATAAGTGTGGCAAAAGTAGTACGTGAGTTGAAAGATAACGTCCGCCTTCTGATAACTCAACAACTTCTTGTAATTGCCACGCTGAGGGATCAAATTTTCAGACATGATTTTTATGATTTAAAGGTTTGAATTGTTAAATATAAAGTAAGGTCTCTAAAGTCTTTAGAGTTTCTAAGGTCTCTAAAGTCCCATCCGGAGTAATTTAAGCGTGCGTCGTTAAAGACCTTAATGACCTTAAAGACCTTAAAGACCCTAAAGACCTTAAAGACAAAGACCTCCCCCCCTCATCTTCACCCATACCGCTCAGCATCCTCCGCCACCATCCCCAACACTCGAGCATTTCCAGTTAAGTCATACCCGCTCTTCGTTGTTTTCGGAACTACAGCATAATGTATCTGGTCGATATATCCGGCAAGTTCTACAATGTAAGTGGAGAAGCTGCTGATGTGATCGCAGAAGGGTTCTTCGTTCACCACAATATCCTTGGTAATATCGCCATTCTCGCTCACATATTGCACAATTGTTTTCAAGAAATCCTCTTGCTCGGAGTTGAGTTCGTTGTTGCTGATAAACTCGCTGAACTTGTCGCGCGCCACTTGCCAATCCACCTTCACCAATGAGCGGATAAAGGCGCCAACATTGTTGGCAAAGGGTTGCCCGATGGTGAGCGTGGCATACTCTTCCTTACTGCCAAGTTCCTTCCACAGGATGCGCTCAAGTTCATCTATATCTTTGTCTGTCAACTGCTCCAAGCGGTTGATTTTTTGCAACACGGGCAGGTTGCGGTGAGACGAAAGAAAGTCAATAACCCTCTGACGATAGGTCACCTTGGGCATTACTCCCGCAACTTCTCCCTCATCGCTTATCACATCCTTCACATCAATAATAAACCAACGCCCCGTGGTTTTCAGGAATTGCATAAGGTCGCGCAATTCGATGCGCACCTTTTCCAACCACTTGAGGTTTGCCTTATCCCAAGTTGCCGTGGTCATCACCTCCTTAATAAGTGACAACTTTGCTTGCACCTGTGGCAGGGTGCTCTTTTCATTATGAAGCACTTCGGCAATGTGTTGCACGCGTGCCACCTTCTTATCTGCCTTTACCTCGGGGCAAATCAGCGCCAACTGTATGGTTAACAAGAGTGCGTCAAACATTTTGGCGCCTGCGTCCATCGCGTTCTTCGGAAGCAAGGGCGCAATGTCGTCTTGCAGTTGTTGCACATCTGTTTCAGAGAGCGAAAGCCACGACTCGTCCTTCTTGAAATAACTCACCGTCTCCCACTTCGAGCGCACAGTGATATGACTATCTGAAAGCGCCTTCACCTGTTCCTTCAACTCTTGCTTCAGAGCGTCGTGATATGTCTTCTCATTTGCATCTTCCTGATGGTCGGGATGTTGTAAATAAAAGGCAAGCTGAGCGCGCAACCCGAAGATTTTCTCCGTCAGCGATATAGAAGCACTGCCGATCTGCCCATCTGGATTATTCTCGAAATATTCAAAGTTACGGCACCAGTCAAAAATATAGAAGCACTCCTTATCCGCCCCCTCGCCAAAGATATTTGGAGAAAGGCGCGTACCGCGACCTATCATCTGCATGAACTTAATCTTCGACTTCACGGGTTTGAAGAATACGAGGTTCAACACGTCGGGCACATCAATCCCCGTGTCCAACATATCTACCGACACAGCAATTTGCGGATTGCCGTCTCTCACTTCAAACTTATTGATTAAGTCTTGCGCATAGGTTACCGTGTTGTCTATCAGCACGCAGAAGTCCGAACCATATTCGGGATAAAGCACATTAAAGCGCTTCACCACCATCTCCGCATGCCTGTGGTTATAAGCAAAAATGATGCTCTTACCTATGCGCTCGCCATACTGTACCTTCAACCCATTGTTCATCAAGTCTTGAAGCACGGCGTCAATCGTGTCCTCATTATAAATGTAGCTAAAAATTTCATTGCCACTAATGTCTCTCACCGTCTCTTCATACTCCCAAATCTTCTCCATCTGCTCCTTCTCCTCCGCGGTCAATTGGCTGTACTTAATACCTTCTTTAAGTATCATCGAACCGCGCTTCAGCCCCTTATAGTTCACCAAATAACCTTCGCCCACAGCATCCTCCAATTCATAGGCAAAGTTGGGGAAGCCGTGCTCCATTTCAAACACATCGTAAGTACTTTTCTCCACCTCGTTACGCGGTGTGGCGGTCAGTCCAACGAGCAACCCATCAAAGTAATTAAAGATGGCGCCATACTTACCAAAGATGCTTCGGTGCGCCTCATCAATGATGATAAGGTCAAAGCGCCCTACGGAGAAGAGTTTCTCATCCGTATCGATGTAGTTGATAATAGTTTGGTAAGTCGAGAAGGTGATGCGCGCTTGCATATCCTTGTCGCCGTCCTCGCTCAACACGCAAGTCGTAGCGTTGGGCAGAAGCTTCACAAAATTCTTGTGCGCCTGATTCACAAGGCTGATGCGGTCGGCCAGGAAGAGCACATTCTTCACCCATCCGTTGCGCATCAACACATCTACCATAGAGATAGACACGCGCGTCTTTCCCGTACCCGTAGCCATCACGAGCAAGCCCCTACGGTGCTTCTTATTCAAGTGTTCACACACCGCCTTAATAGCCATCTTCTGATAAGCGCGGTCGGTGATATGATCTTGCACGGAGAAGTCGCAAATATCCTGGCGCTTGCGTTGTTGCATCATCCATTCCAAGTCGCCCGCCGTATGGAATCCGTAAAGGCGACGTGGGGGATAACCCATGCCGTCAATGATGTAGGTTTCGAAACCATTGGAGTAATAAATCACGGGGCGCACACCATACTGACGCTCCAAGCAATCGGCATAAAGTTCTGCCTGATGCTTCCCCTTCATGGGCGAAACGGAAGTGCGCTTCGCTTCAATCACCGCCAGCGGTTTGCCATTGGCGCCAAAGAGCACATAGTCGGCAAAGCCTTCTCCCTGCGCGTTGGGCATGCCCTGCACTTTCACTTCCACGCATGCCTTTAGCGGTTGGATGCTGCCCTCTGTGTCGAGCACCTCCCACCCCGCTTCCTTCAGCATCAAGTCGATGTAAAGGCGGCGCGTCTCTGCCTCAGAAATATCCATGGGCAGCGCAGCAACGGGAGCGGGAGAAGCCACCGCCTCTTTATCCGCCGCCACCACGAGCGCATCATCCTTGCTCACCTTCACCACATTGGGCACCAACACGGGGCGTTGTGCCGAATTGGGAATCAGCGCATTATCAAAGGGTCGCACCTCGCTCACCATGCGCAACTTCAGGAGCACAGCGCCCACCAAGTTGTAGAGATTGAGCAACGAGAAGAAGGCCTCCTTACGCGTCACCTTCTGCGCATGCGCCGCATTATTCCCCACCTTGCGAATATAGTGCACGCCCATCATCACGCGGTCGTCGCCAATGAAGTTTCTAAAGTCTTCACTGTCCACCAATTCGAAAAGCGAAGTGCGCTCGCCCACCTCAATATTCTTCATTTCAAAAAGCGCCCGCACGAGATACTCCATCGCCCTTCTGCCGTTGAAAGCAGAAGTCTCGGGGTCGCTCAACTGATGTTCCTCCGCCGCAGCACAGAAGCGGTGAAGGTCATCCAAACCGAGGTCTTTTATGTAATCGAAATTGCGCATGAGTGTACCAATTTTTTGTACTTGTAAATATGTTTCTTATGGAATTTTAACCCGCACGGCGCTCTCCCCCTGTTTATAGGGGGAGGGGACCACGTAGTGGTGAGGGGGTGCCGAACACGCGCCGCACGGCATACTACTAACTACTCACTACTAACTCCTCACTATTCTCGCACCCCCTCACCGCAAAGCGGTCCC
>JAGBYW010000088.1 GCA_017628555.1 Bacteroidaceae bacterium
CCCAAAAGTCTTATTGGACAATCTCTGAAGTTGATACAGACGGTCTTGTAGAGTTTACAAGAATTCAAAATGTAAAAGGGGAAGACACGGTAGTTCGTCTCGGTCATGATGGCAACACCAATAAAGGAACTGGTATCTTTACCAATGTAGGTACTGATTGCAATAAGTGGGAACTCATCCCCGCATACCCCATTACTGTTATATATAAAAATAATAGTAATGATGAAGAGATTGATAGAGTGAAGGTGGGGGTTTTTGCTAACGGAACTTATATTGTTGATACAAAGAATATGCCAGTTTTGTCATGTGTGACAAATAAGGGAGAAATTGTAGAAAACGGTGGCGTTTACTCAATCCAATCTGTTCAAGGTGCTACAGAAATAACTGTTACACTCAACGTTGATAAGTATGCAAGTAGCAATCCTACAATCACAGACGATGAAATTGGTACTGTAAAGGATTATGGCCAATATTTGAAAGCTTTGACATTGGGTAACACATCAATTCTTTCTGGTGCTACAGAGCCCTCTTCTAAGAACGACATGCATGTCGTGATTGCTGATAAGGATGTTTTGGTTGTTCCTGGTGAAACTTATTCATTTACACTTACCTTCCCCAAAGAACAAACCAATCAGGCACTTGTCGCTAAGGTTTGGATGGACAAGGACGGTGATGGTGTTTACGAATCACTTCTTAGCACCACAGGTACACCTAAGACGTATAACGACTTAACAACTGTTCAGTTTACAGTTCCCCAAGATGCTACTTTAGGCGAAACTCGTATCCGTCTTCGTTTGGATGGTGCTTGGGCTGTTTCAGAAACTGCAGATGGTGCAACAAAGCGCATGGTGTATGACATCGCTGTTAAAGTTGTAGATGAGATTGTAACCAAGAATATTACTTACAACTTCATCTATAATGGTAGTAATATTGGTACGCAGACTCTCGAAGGTATTGTAGGCGCAAGTTTCCCCCTTCCTACACAGCAGTTCAAGGTGGCTAACGAGTTGCTCTCATTCGTTCTTCCTGAAGGTAAGGTTGAGGCTGGTACAGATTCTTATAATGTAGAAGTGCGTATCAACGATGAGGACTTCCCCACATCTACGACTATCACTGGTGGTCAGTTTGCTAACGATACGAAGTGGTACTTCGCTACATTGCGTAGTGAATACATGCAGTACAACGGTAGCAACGAAGTTGTGACAACAGCTGTTCACGGTTTGACAGATAACGACCTCTTCGCTGTAGTAGGTAACCCCGCTGAAGGATACCATATTTATAATAAGGCACTCGGTGCTTCAAAGGCTATCTATAGCAATACTCCAAATAACCTCAACAGCGTGCTTGAGTTGAACACTGCTCCCAATGCAGGTTGGTCTGTTACAACAAATAGCAATGGTGGTTTCTCATTCTATAATACTTATAATAGCGCAAACTATTATTTGCATGAAAAGGATAACCACTTGAAACACTGGTCAGACGACAAATCAAAGACCGACGGTGGTTCTAACCTCATTTTCGAACCTGCTTACGAATTCACTGTGCTTATTGGTGAAGTTCCTGGCAGTGTAGATGCTGAAGCGAAGTATAGAGGCCAAACTGATTTGACAAACAACGGTAAGTTATTGCTCCCCAGAGTAGATTTTGACCTCTTCACAGCAAAGGATATCAGTGGTTACACTTGGGCTTATACCGTTGATGAAAGTGCGAAGACAATTTCTCTTGCTTACACAACGGCAGTAACTGAAGAAAATCCCTCTGCTGTAGTAAACCTCCTCGCTCGCGTCGGTAGTTGGGATGTTGTTGATAAGTTCAAGTTCGTTCTTGACCCGTCAATCAACTCTAAGCAGGAAACCTTCGTTATCGGTTCTGAAGGCGACAAGATTTTGATTAAGGGTACTACAATCAGTGCCTTGACAATGGGTCTCGGTTGGTACTTGAACAACCATGCACATATTAATATTGCGTGGAACTCACTCAACGAAAAGACAGTGAGCGGTGCTGCTTATGCAGACCTTTCAGATCTTCCCATTCCCACAACTGAAGAAACGCATACTTCAGATGCTAAGTATCGTTACTACTTGAATACTTGTACCTTCGGTTACTCTATGACTTCATGGACATGGAAGCGTTGGCAACAGGAAATCGACTGGATGGCGCTCCACGGTATCAACATGCCCCTCCAGCTTGTTGGTCTCGAAGAAGTATGGCGTACCTTCCTCACCATGGAGGACGGCAATGGTAAGCGCAAGTACGGTTACACAGACGAAGCAGCAAAGGCATTCGTGGCAGGTCCCGCATTTATCGCATGGTGGGCTATGAACAACCTTGAAGGTTGGGGTGGTACAGCTGCTGGTTCAAAGAGCGGTTACAACAACTTGGCAGGTGCCGGTGGTGTTCAGGACGATGCTTGGTATGCACGTCAGAAGGAACTCGCTGGTAAGATTGTTGGTGCACAACGTGCACTCGGTATGCAACCCGTACTTCCCGGTTGGTCGGGTATGGTGCCCACAAACTTCGCTGCGAAGTCGGGTTATGCAACTCGCGGTAACGGTGGCAACTGGGCAGGTGACTTCGTTCGTCCCCTCCTCCTCAGCGTCAACAATGCAAATTATGCAGACATTGCAGCTGACTACTATGCTTGTCTTGAAGAAGTAATGGGCGAAAGCCAGTATTACTCTATGGACCCCTTCCACGAAGGTGGTGGTGCGGGTACAATGGCTGACTACGAAGCGCTCTATGCTGCAATGGAAACGGCTAAACCAGGTTCACAGTGGGTGATCCAGCAATGGCAGTGGAGTGCTACTCAGAAGTACTCTTTGACAGCTGTTCCCGCTGGTAAGCTTGTTGTGCTCGACCTCTTCTCTGACGGTTCTCCCGCATTTGACTCATACAACGGTTACGCTCCCCAGGATGCCGTATTCTGCGCTATCCCCAACTTCGGTGGTCGCTCTGGTTTGATGGGTCGTCTGCAGAATGTGACTGACAACTACTTCAAGTTTAAGGGCAAGTATTCAAGCATCAAGGGTATCGGTACTGCTCCTGAAGCTATTGAGCAGACTCCCGTTACTTACGACTTGATTTACCAGCTCCCCTGGATGGGTAGCAAGCCTGATGTAACTGCTTGGGTTGACAACTATGCTTATGCGCGTTACGGTAAGAACAACAGCATTGTGAAGGAAGCTTGGAGCTTACTCCGTCAAGGTCCCCTCAACTACGGTGCTGATGGTATCCAAGGTCCCGTAGAAGATGTTTGGGCGGCTCGTCCTAACCTTAGTGCAAATCCCGCTAGTGCTTGGGGTAAGACAATGAACAATGCTATTGGTACTTACAATAAGGAGCGTCATCAGATGTTGATTGATGCAGTTTACAAGCTCATTGATCAGGAAGATGAACTCGCTTTGGTAGATGGTTCTGTGTATAAGAGCAACTACTTGTACGACCTTGTTGAGTTTGGAGGTGCAGTAATGGCTGACTATGCTTACTACCTCTTGAAGGGTATTGCCTCTGCAAAGGGTTCTGATGACGTACTTTATCAGGCTCGTAAAAATGCTTTCCTCCAACTTATCTTGGATATGGATGACTTCAGAGGTACGAACCTTAACTTCCGTCTCGGTAAGTGGACACAAGAAGCACGTGATGCTGCAGGTGAAGTAGAAGGTGCTACTACTGCAACTGCCGACTGGTATGAATACAACAATGCGCGTACCATCTTGACAACTTGGTCTTCACCTGGTACAAACTTGAACGACTATTCATACCGTTCATGGCAGGGTCTCTTGAAGGACTTCTACTATAAGCATTGGAAGCACTACTTTGATAACAACTGCACTGATGCTGAATACAAGTTCTTCGAATGGAACTGGGCACACGGTATGACTCACAATGTAGGTGATGCGTCTATCAGCACAACTGCTCTTACTGTAGGTCAGGATGGTCATACAGATAGTTATACTCGTGATGCAGTAGGTAACACTATCGAAGAAACTAACGAAATGCTCGGTAAGTACATCATCCCCGTAGTGAAGGCGGATGGTAGCGTGTACTACGCTTACCGTTACCTCACAAACGATGAGATGGCTTCTAAGGTGGCTATTATGGCTACTGCTGGTGGTACGTTGAATTTGACTGAGATCTTCAAGGTTGACCTCACTGGTGCTACTGTTACTGGTGACTTTGCTACTATGGTTACTGACAACACATTTGCTGATTTCAGTAATGTAGTAATCAAGGCTGATGCAACAACAGGTTCACACGCTGGTGTAATTACATTGACGGATGGCACAGTACTTAAGTTCAATGTGGTATTGGCGAAGTACAATGGTACTTATTACCTCAACTACAATAGTACTCCCACTTACATTCAGAAGACTGACATTCAAGATAATGGAGAACTTACAGGTCTATACAAACTCTTAGGTAACGGTGAAGGAACTACTCCCGCAGAATTGGATAAGATTATCACAATTACTCCCGCAGGAGAAGGATATACTTTATCTGCACAAGGTAAATATATTCAAACAATGACTACTTCTAACTGGAGACACCTTGTATTCTCTGATGATGTTGCAGGGGCTGGTACCTATAAGTTTGAGGAAGATGGTGACAATGTAAAGATTTTGGGTAATGTGAATTATTCAAATAATTACGTAAGCCATTACATGGGTACTATTTTTGGTAATGACTCAAAAGCTAATGCCGACAACTTCACCCTCACAGAAGTTACAAGCTTCAATGTAACCTTTGCAGACACTCTCGCAACGATCAACTTCCCCCTCAATGTGGTGATGCCTGAAGGCGTAACAGCTTATGACATTACTACTGATAAGCTCAACTACGGTAGTGGTAGCACTTCTGCTTTTGCAGTATTGCAACCCATTGCTACAGCTGGTGAAGTGCTTGGAGCTGGTACTCCTGCCGTTGTGAAGATGGTGGCTGGTACTTATACCTTCCAGATTCGTATGAACTCTAATGGTGCGAAGACTTCTTTGGACGGCTCAATCCTTAAGGGTAACTTCGTGAAGGAGACTTTGGCTGTTAGCAACGAACACAAGAAGTTTATGCTCGAAGGTGATAAGTTTACAGCTATCGATGACGCTACCGACATCGCTGCTAATAACTGTTGGGTACAGGCAAATGTTGATGTTCAGAATATCGTGTTGTCTAATCCCAATGTTGCTGATGAAACGGAAAACAACATTGTGGCTATTGACGACTGGTTGTTCAAGTATTCAGATGCTACGAATGGTATCAAGCTCATTGATGCAAAGGTGGTGGGTTCTGGTGAATTGGTAATTGAAAATCAATACACCATCAATGGTAAGACACAAAAGGTTGTTGCTATCTCACCTGACTTCTTGCACGGTCGCACTGAATTGACTTCGGTGACATTACCCTCTTCGCTTACAAACCTCGGCTTCCGCGAAGTTGAACCTATGTTTAAAGGTTCTTATAAAGGACAAGCGGGTGATGGTGCGACTTACAATGGTTCTACTCTTGTAGGAGACGCAATAGGATTGAATCGTGAATTTCCATTCCCCATTGATCCAGATACCAAAAAACCTTATGAGGTGAATGGTAACTTTGCATGGAAATTGACATTGGATGTTACCATAGATCCAACGAAGAAAACTAGTTACAATAATTTTGGTTCTGCTATTGTCTCTTCCCAGTCAAATTCGCTTGCCGATTATTATAATAATTACATGCAGATCTATTTGTGGCAGGACCTCCAGCATATCGTTGTAAAGGTTGACAATAACGATGACCGCTATAGTTATAGTCTTCCTGAATTGGATGGAGAAGGTAAAGAAACAGGGAACTTAGTAACCCTCAACCACTTCAAGTTCGAATTGGAACACGACGGTGCAGGTGGTTATCAGGTAGTCATCTACTATGACGATGGTAGAGCGAAGATGTATAATATCTCTGCAGGTCAGGGTAAACTTAACCCGTTTAGCAGTCTTTGGTACTCATTGCCTGAAGGTATAAGTGTAGATGTGACGTTTGAAAAACTCATTAGCCAGGGATTGTTCGTGGGTTGTACAAACTTGCATGAAATCATTGTTGATCCCGCTAACCCCACCTTTAAGAGTTGCGAACATGGTGTGCTTTACGACAAGAATGGCTACTATGTGATGCGTATTCCTGAAGGTGGTACAGACCACTATGAGATCCCCAGTAAGGTTGTGAAACTCTACGCTGGTTCAGTACATGGTGTGAAGGCTGATGTGGTGCTTCACTCTAATCCTCAGATTGGTGTGGTTAAAGGACATGAAGACGATGTGAAGAATGTTAAGTTCTACCTCTCATTGGATGATAAGGACAACACTATTACTGAAAATGAAACTGGTTATGGTGGTGCACGTGACTTCATTTCTACGAACATTAACACCTACCAGTCGGCACGCTACAAGCGCGCTCCGCTTGCTGCTGGTAAAATGGGTACAATCATGTTGCCCTTCGCTCCTACGAATGCAATGGGTAAGTATGACTTCTTTAGACTCATTGGTGGTGAGGAGAGGTGTCTGGTATTCTCTCAAGTAGATGAGTTGGAACCCAATACTCCTTATCTCTATAGATTGAAGGAAACCCCTGGAGAAATGACGACCGAAGAAGGACTTGATGTGTTTGAAGCGTCAGGATTCACTGTTACGACACATGCCAAGTACGATCCCCAAGATGAAAAGTCTGGTTCATATAGAGCATTAGGTGCTTTGGTGAATTTCTATATTGACACGAATACAAATAAGACAGAAAATAGTATATATTACTACCTCAGTGCTTCAACTGGTAAGTTCCATCGTGTTACAGAGAGACTCAACTACCGCCCCTATCGTGCATATTTCGTAGTGACTCCTGAAAATCCAGGTCAGGTTGCAGCCGCTCCAGCTCGTCTCAGTCTCCGTTTGCTCGATGGCACGACTACGGATATTGATGCTTCATTGGTAGAAGGTATGGAAGCACCCGAATACTACGATCTCTCAGGTCGTCGTGTGCTTAATCCCGGAAGCGGTGTGTACATCGTTAATGGTAAGAAAGTATTTATCAAGTAAGTTCCTTCGTGATATGGTTTTTCCCTGTGAAGGGTAAACTTAAAAATCTTGAGCGCAGCGAAGCATTTCAACGCTTCCGCATGCAGTGCTCCGCTCGCTCAGAACTTTATGATAAAATGATTTTATGAACAATTTAAATTAGATGTATATGCAAAAGAAAGTATATGAAGTTCCCTCTTTTGAAGTAATCGAGACAGAACCTGAATCTATGTTGGCAACAAGTTGGGAAACAGATGAAGATGATTTTGGTGATGATTATGGATC
>JAGBYW010000089.1 GCA_017628555.1 Bacteroidaceae bacterium
ATTTCGACCATTTTCTATACGTCTAATAATCAGTCTGTTAAATAGGGGTCTGAGGTGGTCAAAATTATTAGTAACATATTTTAAATTATCTTACTAATAATTTTTTTTATGTTACTAATAATTTTTACGAAAATAGGTATAGTTTTTGGGGTGTCTATTTTCGCCCAAATTTTCTCGCTAAAAACCCTTAACGAATCTTAAAAAAATGTCGTTGGGAACCATTTTTTTTAGTTTGGCACGGAAAGTGCATTCATAAGGGTAGAAGGCTGAATTTTATAAACACAATATAATATATATGATGTACTTATTGATTTTTGGCGGTGTCGCCTTGTTGAGTTTTTTAGTGCAGCAGAACCTGCAGAGTAAGTTTAAGAAATATTCTAAAGAGTACCTCTCGAACGGCATGACGGGTAGGGAAGTGGCTGAAAAGATGCTGCGCGACCATGGCATTTACGACGTGCAGGTGGTGAGCACTGCCGGACAACTTACCGACCATTACAATCCCGCTACGAAGACCGTAAACCTCTCTGAAAGTGTATACAATCAGCGCAGTGTGGCGGCAGCAGCAGTGGCTGCGCATGAGTGTGGTCACGCCGTGCAGCACGCCGTGCAATACGGCCCCCTTCAATTGCGCTCGGCATTGGTGCCCGTGGTGAGTTTCGCCAGTTCGTGGGTGCAGTGGATACTCTTGGCGGGTATTCTCTTGGTAGAAGCAATGCCTTCGCTGCTGCTCATCGGCATTATCCTCTTTGCCAGCACCACGGTGTTCTCCTTCGTAACGCTCCCCGTTGAGGTAGACGCCAGTCGTAGAGCAACGGCATGGTTGCAGCGCGCAGGAATCACCACGCAGCGCGACCATAGCATGGCAGTTGATGCCCTCCACAGCGCGGCTTATACCTATGTAGCGGCAGCATTGGGTTCGCTCGCAACGCTGGTATATTACGTGATGATTTTCTTGGGCAGGAGAGAATAGGAGTGGGAAATGAGAAAGGAGAAATGAGAAAGGAGAAAGACCATGCGGGACACCACCGCGCGAGCCTATTTCTCCTATCTCATTTCTCCTTTCTCCTTTCCAAATCCTCCTTTTTCCTTTCAAAAATAGCAAGTCTAAGTGCTATTTACCCCCTGATTTAAAAAAAATAGCCCTTAAAGTGAATTGTTCTTAAAATATTCTGTGTTTATGAGTTAAGAATTCCGTACATTTGCATATGGTATTAGGACTGAAAAACTACTAACTTTAATATTTTTATTTTATGAAATTATCTAATTGTGTAGATTCATTCGAAGGCTTCATTTGGAAGCGCGAAATCAATGTGCGTGACTTCATTCAGCACAACTATACTCCCTACGAAGGCGACGAAAGCTTCCTCGTAGGTCCCACAGAACGCACGCTCAAGATTTGGGCGCAGCTCAGCGAAATGTTTAAGGTGGAACGCGAAAAGGGTGTGTACGACGCTGAAACGAAGTTGCCCCAGAGCATCGACACTTATGGCGCTGGTTATATCGACAAGGAAAACGAAGTCGTTGTTGGTCTTCAGACAGACGCTCCCTTGAAGCGCGGTATCTTCCCCAAGGGTGGTATCCGTATGGTAGAAAGTGCGCTTAAGGCTTACGGCTACGAACTTGATCCCGAAACAAAGCACATCTTTACACGCTACCGCAAGACACACAACGAAGGTGTGTTCTCAGCTTACACTGCTGACATCCGCGCAGCACGTCACTCACACGTAATTACTGGTTTGCCCGACGCTTATGGTCGTGGTCGTATCATCGGTGACTACCGTCGTGTAGCGCTTTACGGTGTGAACAACCTTATCGAAGAAAAGAAGCGTTTCCTCGAACGTCTCGAAATTCAGGAAATGACTGAAGAGTGCATCCAGAAGCGCGAAGAAACTACTGAACAGATTAACGCGCTCAAGGCATTCGTTAAGATGTGTGAAGCTTACGGTTTCGACGTAACTCGTCCCGCACAGGATGCTCGCGAAGCAGTTCAGTTTGTTTACTTTGCTTACCTCGCAGCAGTTAAGGACCAGGACGGTGCTGCTATGTCACTCGGTCGTGTGTCTACATTCCTCGATATCTTCATTGAAAAGGACCTCAAGGAAGGCAAGCTCACTGAAGAAGAAGCTCAGGAACTCATCGACCAGCTCATCATCAAGCTCCGTATCGTTCGTTTCCTCCGCACACCCGAATACAACGACCTCTTCTCTGGCGACCCCGTTTGGGTAACTGAATCAATCGGTGGTATGGGTAGCGACGGCCGTACTTTGGTAACAAAGACCAGCTTCCGTTTCCTCCACACGCTTCAGAACCTCGGTCCTGCGCCCGAACCCAACCTCACAGTGCTTTGGGCAGACAAGCTCCCCGCTGCTTGGAAGAAGTATTGCGCTAAGATGTCTATCCAGACAAGTGCTATCCAGTACGAAAACGACGACCTCATGCGTCCCGACTACGGTGATGACTACGGTATCGCTTGCTGCGTAAGCCCCATGAAGATTGGTAAGCAGATGCAGTTCTTCGGTGCTCGTGCAAACCTCGCTAAGTGCTTGCTCTACGCTATCAACGGTGGTCGCGACGAAGTTTCTGGTCACCAGATCTCTCCCGAATTTGCGCCCATCACTGGCGATTACCTCGAATACGAAGAAGTAATGCGCAAGTTCGAACAGATGATGCGTTGGTTGGCAAAGGTGTATGTGAATGCGCTTAAGATTATTCACTACATGCACGACAAGTACAACTACGAAGCATTTGAACTCGCCCTCCACGACGGTGACGTAGAACGCACTCGCGCTACTGGTATCGCAGGTCTCTCTATCGTAACAGACTCACTTGCTGCTATCAAGTTTGGTAAGGTGCGCATCATCCGCGACGAACGTGGCTTGGCAGTAGGTTTCGAAAACGAAGGCGACTATGTACCTTACGGTAACAACAACGCTCAGACCGACGCTATTGCGCTCATGGTAACTGAAAAGTTCATGGAATTCATGCGTCAGCACGAAACTTACCGCAACGCGAAGCCCACTCAGTCTGTCCTCACTATTACTTCTAACGTAGTATATGGTAAGAACACTGGTGCTACTCCCGACGGTCGTCCCGCAGGTGTACCTTTCGCTCCCGGTGCTAACCCCATGAACGGACGCGACACGAAGGGTGCTGTTGCAGCGCTCGCTTCTGTAGCTAAGCTTCCCTTCCAGCACTCACAGGACGGTATCTCTTATACTTTCGCAATCTCTCCCGCTACACTCGGTAAGACTAAGGAAGTACAGGTTGAAAACCTCGTGAACCTCATGGACGGTTACTTCACTCCCGACGGTGGTCACCACCTCAACGTAAACGTGTTCGACCGCGAACTCCTCGTTGATGCTATGGAACACCCCGAAAAGTACCCGCAGCTCACTATCCGCGTCAGCGGTTATGCCGTAAACTTCGTGAAGTTGACGCGCGAACAGCAGCTCGACGTACTTTCACGTACGATCAACCACTCTCTCTAAATTGAGAATAGTAGACAAGTAAACGAGTAGACATGTGAACGAGATGTTTCAAGAGTTTACCCTTGCTTGTATGCTTAAGATATGAAAAAGGCTCGCCGATTGGCGAGCCTTTTTTGGTAATTAGCGGCGAAAAAATGGGACTTTTTTATGGCGCTGTAACTAATTGAAAATCAGGGGTTATTTTTGGTCAAAATTATTAGTAACATAATTTAAAATATGTTACTAATAATTTTTTTTATGTTACTAATAATTTTCAGCACAAGTAGTGTGCTAAAAAACGAAAGGGATTTGCGGATTATTCTACGCCCAAATATCCCTGCTCGCGGAGCTGATTTACCATTTCGGTGAGTTCGTCGTACCACGCTTCGCCGAAGCGCTTAATCAAAGGATTCTTCAAGAATTTCCAGATGGGGAGGTTGAGTTCCTGACCCTTCTTTACGGCGTCACGGCAAACGGTCCAGCGGTTGTAGTTGAGGGCAACAGTTCCGTCGGAAAGGGTGGCTTCGCGAATAGGATAGAGGTAGCAGGAAATAGGTTTGCACCACGACGTCTTTCCCGCACGAAACGCCTTCTCACACGCGCAAAGGCAAGTGCCGTCTTCGCTGTAGCAGGTAAAGCAACAGTCGCGCCCGTCCACAATGCTGGTTACGAGGTCGCCATCGCGGTCGCGGTAAGCCACGCCTTGGGCTTCGAGCACTTTGAGTGCCTTAGGGTCGAGGTCGTCAACGATGTGCTCCACCACGTTTTCGAGTTCGGCAATCTCCTCAAGCGTTACGGGAGCACCCGCTTCGCCTTCGACGCAACAGATGCCCTTGCACTTCTCAAGGTTGCAACAGAACTTCTCGGTGATAATGTCGGAGGAGAGTAGTACATCGCCTACTTGGAGGATGGGGGGGAGGGGGTATCGCATAGGTGGGGAGGATTTAGAGTAAAGATAAAAGAGTAAAGAGTAAAGATGCCTTGCGGGACTTTATCAGTGGGACTGCGTAGAGAGTAATTCCATGTGGCGAACCCACTTGACTCCTGCCTCGTCTACTTGTCTACAGGTTCGATCGGCGCCTCCTCTTTCAGAATTTCGAGGGCGCGATTGACAATATCGTCGCGCTCGTTGATGATGCGCAAATACTCGTTGCGGCTCCAGAGGTCGTAGGCTACGAGCGCCTTGAGGGTAAATGCCAACTGGTCTGCCGTGGCCTGTTGCTCGGCATCGTCCTTGGGCTTCAAGTCCTTCTCACTCGCCTTCTCGAAAATCTCTGTCAGCAACTTTTCGGGCACGCTATATGTAGCATTAAAAGTGTCAAAGTCTTCGTACTTGCTCGCCAACTTCTTGCGGTTGTTGTTGATGTACTTCGTAGAAGCATTGACGATGAGATTGGCACGGCTGATTTTGCGGTAAAGTTCGGAGTATTTCGTCGTGTCAAGGGGCACGAAAATGTCGGGCATGATGCCGCCGCCACCATATACGGTTCTGCCCTCTTTAAGTGTTTGGAACACCTTCGTAGAGTCGAGGCGGATGCTGTCAATGCAGGTGAGTTCGCCGTGCTTATAGCGCTGGTCGAGGTCGTCGCGGTACTCCTCTTTCTTACCCTTCTCATAGGGCTTCTGAATACAGCGACCCGAGGGGGTGTAGTAGTGAGAAACGGTCAGGCGAATCATAGATCCGTCGGGAAGGTCGATGGGGCGCTGCACGAGTCCCTTTCCGAAGGTGCGGCGTCCGACAAGCACGGCGCGGTCGTGGTCTTGCAATGCGCCACTTACGATTTCAGCAGCCGAGGCTGAGTATTCGTCTACCAAAACTACCACTTTACCGTCGAGCATTAAGCCACCGCCCTCTGCCGTAAACTTCTGTTTGGGCATCACTCTGCCGTCGGTGTAAACGATGAGCGAACCCTTGGGCAAGAATTGCGAAGCCACTTCTGCCGCTGCGCCGAGGTAACCACCGCCATTGAGTTTGAGGTCGAAGATAAGGTCCTTCATGCCCTGCGCTTGGAGTTCGGCGATCTTTTCTTTGACTTCCTTACCCGAAGTAGCGCCAAAGCGTTCCAACATAATGTAACCCACGCCGGGGGCAATCATGTAGGCGGCATCAACGGTGTGGATGGGGATTTTTGCACGTACCACGTCGAAGTAAAGGGTGTCAGCGAGTCCCGTGCGTACCACCTTGAGTTGCGCCGTAGTGCCCTTCGGACCGCGGAGTTTCTTCATGATGCTGTCTTGAGGCATCTTTACGCCGGCAATAGTAATGCCGTTGACACCCACAATGCGGTCGCCCGCCACGATACCTGCCTTTTCGCTGGGGCCCTTGGGCATGGGGCGCGACACGACTAAGGTATCTTCATACATGCGAAACTCTACGCCGATGCCTTCGAAGTTTCCCTCGAGGGGTTCGTTAAGTTTTTTGGTTTCCTCGGGGTTGGAGTATTGCGAGTGGGGGTCTAATTTTTCAAGCATCCCCACGATGGCGTCCTCCGTGAGTTTCTTTACATCTACAGAGTCTACGTAAAGGTTGGTGATGGCAAGGTGGGCGGTTTGAAGCTTGCGCAGTTGCTCTATGTCAACTTCCGACTGTGCAAAGGTGGGAAGAACGGTAAGGAGAAAGAGGGGGAGGAGTCTTTTCATTTCTGTGTGGATAAAGGGGAAGGAGGGAGAGGCACAGCGAGGGTGTCGCAGTGGAGCGGACGTGGGGGAAACTATTATGGTGATAGTTCCTATAATTTATGGTCTCTATAGTTACTTCTTCTCAGGGAGAAACTCGGTGACGTCTTTGCCGAAGCGGAGCAATTCGCGTACGACGCTTGAAGAGATGCTCTGGTATTGCGGTTCGGTAAAGAGGAGTACGGTCTCTACGCCCGAAAGGCGTTCGTTCATGGCGGCAATGTCGCGCTCGTATTCAAAGTCTTTTACCGAGCGGATGCCGCGAAGGATGAAACTTGCCTCTTCGCGCTTGGCAAGGTCTACGGTCAAGTCGTCGTAAGCTACTACCTTTACGCGCGGCTCGTTGGCATAAATTTCTTGGATGTTACGTACGCGCTCTTCGTTCGTATAGAGCGTACGCTTATTGTCGTTGATCCCTACGCCAATGACGATGCGGTCAAAAAGCGGTAGGCCACGCTCAACAATACTGGCGTGGCCCACGGTAAAGGGGTCAAATGTTCCGGGGAAAATTGCGGTTTTCATTTAGTATAGGGGGATTTATAGTGGCTATAGTATCTATAGTTTCTATAGTTCCTATGATTCGTTGTCCTCCTCAGCCAAATCTTCTTCCACAACGAGGTTGTCGATGATAAAGTTCTGGCGCTCCATGGTGTTTTTGCCCATGTAGTATTCAAGGAGTTCCTTGACCTTGTCACTCTTGTGGAGGGTGACGGGTTCAAGGCGCATTTCGGGACCAATAAAATGGATAAATTCATCGGGAGAAATCTCGCCGAGTCCCTTAAATCGGGTGATTTCAGGATTGGGAGAGAGGCGCTCGATTGCCTCTAAGCGTTCCTCCTCAGTGTAGCAGTATACGGTTTCGTAATCTGCGCGGTCGCTGCTCTTCGCCTTCTTCAAAACGGCAGCACCTGCGCTTTGGTCGTTCACGCTCTTGGTCTGCTCCGCCTTTTTCTCCTTGCGCTTCTTATTACGAACGCGGTAGAGGGGCGTTTGTAGGATGTAAACGTGACCCTTCTTAATCAAGTCGGGGAAGAACTGCAGGAAGAAGGTCATCATCAAGAGGCGGATGTGCATACCGTCGACATCGGCATCGGTAGCAATGATTACCTTGTTATAACGTAAGCCGTCGAGGCCGTCTTCAATATTCAGGGCAGCCTGGAGCAGGTTGAATTCTTCATTCTCATAGACTACTTTTTTCGTAAGTCCGAAGCAGTTGAGGGGTTTTCCGCGAAGCGAGAACACCGCTTGGAGGTTTACGTCACGACACTTGGTGATGCTACCACTGGCAGAGTTGCCCTCGGTAATAAAGAGCGAACTTTCAAGGCGAGGGTCGTTTACGTCTTCCTCACCCTTCTTTTGCTTGGGAGGAGCGTCGTTGAGGTGAATGCGACAGTCGCGCAATTTTCGGTTGTGCAAGTTGGCCTTCTTCGCACGTTCGCGTGCCAACTTCGTAACTCCCGCAATCGCCTTACGCTCCTTCTCGCTGTCCACAATCTTCTGCTGCAACACCTCTGCAACGTCCAGATTTTTATGCAGGTAATTATCGACGTTTTCCTTAATAAAGTCGCCCACGAATTTATTTACGCTCACGCCCGAAAGGGGGAACGGATTGCCCTTCGTGTCTTTATCGGGCGCCATGACGAGTGAACCGAGTTTGATTTTCGTTTGGCTTTCGAAGAGCGGTTCAATAACGCGGATGGCAATAGCTGCCACAAGCCCGTTGCGCACGTCCTGAACGTCGTAACTCTTGCCGTAGTATTCCTTAATGGTGCGGGCAATGTGTTCCTTAAAAGCACTCTGGTGCGTACCGCCCTGCGTGGTGTGCTGACCATTTACGTAAGAATAATACTCCTCTCCGTATTGCGCGGTATGCGTAAAGGCAATGTCGATGCCCTCGCCCTTGATGTGCACAATGGGGTAGAGTGCGGGGGCGGTAAGATTATCGGTGAGCAGGTCTTCTAAGCCGTTGCGACTCACAATGCGGCGACCGTTGTAAAAGATCGCGAGTCCCGTGTTGAGGTAAGTGTAATTGCGGAGCATAAATTCCACAAATTCACCGTGGTATCTGAAGTGCTTGAAGAGCGTAGGGTCGGGGGTGAAGCTGATGTACGTACCGTTTTCCTCCTCCGTATCTGCATAAACATCATCCACCAAATTGCCGCGCTCGAAAGTAACTTCGTGCATCTTGCCGTCTCTGACAGAGCGCGCTACGAAGCGTTCGCTCAAGGCATTTACGGCTTTCAAACCCACGCCGTTCAGTCCTACGGACGCTGTAAATACAGATGTGTCGTACTTACCCCCTGTGTTCAACTGCGACACGGCGGGCACGAGACTTCCCAAGGGAATACCGCGTCCGTAGTCGCGAATGGCGCACGTGGTGTCGTTGGTAATGTCCACCTCAATGCGCTTACCGAAACCTTCGTTAAATTCGTCGATAGAATTGTCGATGGTTTCTTTCAGCAACACGTAGATACCGTCATCGGCATGCGAACCATCGCCCAAGCGACCGATATACATACCGGCGCGCAAGCGGATGTGATCCATGTCTTTGAGATGGCGTATTTTACTTTCGTCGTAATTGACGGTGGGGGTTATGGGGGATTCCATGGGAAAGGAGAAATGAGAAATGAGAAATGAGAAAAGGCCGTGCGGAGCTTTACTAAGCGCTTAACGCTGCGACTTTCTTGCGACTACTCATATAGATGCTATAGGGATTATAGATGCTATAGATGTTATAGATACTATAGAATTTATAGACAATATAGACTTTACACAATCGACTTCTTAAAGCAGCGGCGGCGCTTGTGGTCTTCGGTGTAGAAATACTGCCACTGGCTTGCTACCTTTTCGTTTTCTTCCAACTGGGGGTTAGACTCTGCGTATTCAAAGCCCATCTGTTGGTAAACGGGGATGAGGTCGGTGAAGAGGGGGGCATTTACGCCCTTGCTCTGGTAATCGGGGCGCACGGCAACGAGAAGCAGGTCGAGCACCTTTGACTTTTTCCACGTCAATGCCTTTAGCAGGTGCCACCAACCGAAGGGGAAGAACTTGCCTTTCGCCTTGCGGAGCGCCTCTGAGAGTGAGGGCATCGAAACGCCTACGGCAATGACTTCGCCCGCCTCGTTTTCGATAATCGTAACCATGCGCAAGTCGAGCACGGGGACGTACATTTTGACGTACGTGTCAATCTGTCGCTCCGAGAGCTTTGTGAACCCGAAGAGGGGCGTATAGGCTTCGTTGATAAGGCGGAAGATTTCGTGCACCATGCCTGAGCGCATCACTTCCCACTTGCTCTTAAACTTGCGGATGCGCAAACCGTATTTCTTCAATACGATTTCTGAGATGCGCTTGTGCTTCTCGGGCACTTCCTCGGGGATGTAAATCTTGCGCTCTGCCCAGTCGGCAGCCTTCTCCATACCCCAGCGCTCTACGTGCTTGGGATAGTACTCGTAGTTGTAGATGGTGGCCATCGTAGAGAGCTGGTCGAAGCCCTCAATCAGCATGCCCTCGGGGTCAAGGTCGGTAAAACCGAGCGGCCCTTCGATGTCGGTCATGCCACGGTCAAGACCCCATTCGCGAACGGTGTTGAGCAGGGTGCTGCTTACCTCGTAGTCGTCAATGAAGTCAATCCAACCGAAGCGCACCACCTTTTGGTTCCACGTATCGTTGGCGCGGTGGTTAATGATTGCGGCAATGCGACCTACAAGCACGCCATCGCGGTATGCCAAGAAGTAATCGGCATCACAAAATTCGAACGCCGGATTTTTTGTACGGTCGAGCGTGCAAACCATGTCCATATACAATTCAGGAACATGATAAGCGCAGTCCTTATACATCTCATAGTTAAAGCGAATGAAGGTCTTGAGCTCCGCCTTCGTCATTACTTTCTTTATTTCAATAGCCATATAGGTTTCGGTTTACACTACAACTTACAAAAATACAAATAAATTATGAAATGCCGGAATTATGTGCTCAAAAATGCCCCTTGCGGGGGTGTGAAAGTGACTAAAAAACGACTGGAAAATACCTCATTTTTTGCCCCAAATAGTTGCCCGAAAAACTATATCTATTTTCCTGAAAATTATTAGTAATGTAATTTAAAATATGTTACTAATAATTTTTTTTATGTTACTAATAATTTTGACAAAATCTGACAAAATTTTCAGCATCTCGCAACGGGCTGTTTTTCTGAGGGTTATAAAGAAAAATGGCGCAGCGTTGTTATGCGCTGCGCCACTTTTTGAAATTGCTATGTTGGGGGTGGAAGTTATGGGGGCGAGGTTCCGCCCTCGCAACTCCCCTCCGCAGGGTCTGTTTACTTCTTGAGTTGTTCGTTTACCGCAGCGAGCTTTTCGTTGAGGAGCACGAGGTCAGCCTTCAAGCGTTCTACCTTCTTGAGAAGGTCTTCTACGAGTGAGTTGCCCGACTTAGACTTCGAGTTGAAGAAAGTAAGGTTTGTTTCGTAGTTCTGAATTTCGCTCTTCTTGAGTTCGATGTCGCGCTGCAAGCGTTGGCGCTCGCGTGAAAGGTCGTTGCCGCCCTTATCAGCCACCTGCTTCTTGAAGTTTTCGAGGTTGCGCTTGCCAGCCGTTGCATGGAAGGCTTCGTAAAGCTTGTCGCACACTTCGCGGTAGTGCTTGAATATCTTGTCCTTCTTGCGGAAGGGCACGTGACCTACGGCATTCCATTCTGCCTGGAGGTCCTTCACCACCTGAATATCGGTGCAGCCTGCTTCAACGAGGGCTTCGAGCTTTTCGATGATGGCATTCTTCTTCGCGAGGTTGTCATTTTCTTCCTGGCGCACACTTACGTTAGACTTGCTCTTCTGTTCGAAGAAGTAGTTGCACGCATCGTTGAAGCGCTTCCAGATAACTTCAGAACTCTTATGGGGAGCAGGACCAATAGTCTTCCATTCCTTCTGGAGTTCTACGAAGATGTTGGTAGTCTTCGCCCAATCGGTGTCGTCCTTGAGGGCTTCAGCCTTTTCGCAGAGGGCAGTCTTTGCCGCAAGGTTGCTTGCGTATGAATCACGAACGCCACGGAAGTGTTCGGTCTTTGACTGGAAGAAGCGGTCGCAGGCAGTGCGGAAGCGCTCAAAGATTTGGCTGTTAATCTTCTTGGGCGTGAAACCAATAGTCTTCCATTCGTTCTGAAGGGCAATCACTTCCTTGGTGAGGTCTTCCCATTCGTTGAACGAAGCAATGGCGCTGCTGTTGATAGCTTCCACACGTTCGCAGAGTTCCGTCTTACGAGCGAGGTTAGCTTCCTCTTGCGCCTTGAGGTCTTCAAAGTGAGTCTGGTGGCGCTTGTTGATAGCAGTAGAAGCATCCTTAAAGCGTGTCCAGATCTGCTCGCGGAGGTCGCGTTCTACGGGACCTGTTTCGCGGAAGTCCTGATGAAGTTTCTGGAGCTGGTGGAAGGCACTGATAACGTCCTCAAGGTCGATGAGCTTTTCCGCAGCTTCACAAAGTGCAGTCTTGATTTCAAGGTTCTTCTTGAAGTCGTACGCACGCATTTCGTGGTTGAGGCGGAGAAGGTCGTAGTACTGCTCAACGTAGAGCTGGTAGTTCTTCCAAAGTTCCGTAGCGCGTTCTGCAGGCACGGTCTTCACGTCCTTCCAGTCCGATTGGAGGTTCTTAAATTCCTCATAGTGCTTGTCGGCATCCTCGGGAGACGCTACGAGTTCCTTGATGCGCTCAATGATGGCGAGCTTCTTTTCAAGGTTGTTCTGCTTTTCCGCTTCGAGAGCCTCAGCAGCGCGCTGGCGTGCCTCCTTGATGATGTTGAGCTGCACCTTCAGTTCAGCTTCGCTGTTGTCGGGAGCAGGCATGAAGTCCTCGGGGAGTCCTCCATTCTTGATATATTCCTCGCGGGCAGCAGCAGCTTCCGCGTTGTGAATCTTGTAATAAATTTGCTTGAGCAGGTCAATTTCTGCGCGCTCAGCATTGCTGGCGTCAAGGGCAATTTCCTTGAGGCGCGCGATAACTTCTTGCTTTGTAGCGGGTTGTGCCTTCTTTGTTTCCTTTTCAGCGGCCACAACTGCTACTTCTTCAACTGTTGCAGGTGCAACTTCAACTTCTGCCACGGGGGCAACATCCTGTACTTCTACTTCAGGATTCAAGATTTCTTCCATAATTGTTAAATATGGGTTTGATGAGCAATTAGAGTCCCCTAAAGAACTCGGAACGATGAGCGACTGGCGCTCCACACACTAATAATTTATAGCGCACACGACGCTAATGAACCGCAAATAAAGTTATTTAATTTGGGTTGGCAAAATAAATTTTAACTTATTTTCTAAATGAGGGGATTTTAGGGCGTAAAGGGGTGACAGAACCCGAGCTGCAGAGGCGTAAAATGCTTGTGCTGAAAACCAAATCGGATCTGCTGAAAATTAAGTCGGACTTAATTCAAACTAACTCCGAGATAATTTGAACTAAGTCCGACTTAATTTGCGACAAAAATATTACAGTATTCTCTATCTCACAGACCCCTCCGCCCTTTGGGCACCTCCCCTAACTTTGGGGAGGAATTTAATATACAGCTATTCGCTTGTTATTCCTAATTGGAAACCCAAACGAGGGAGACTAACTAGATTGTCCCTCTAAGTTAGGGGGACGAGCAGCTATGCTGCGGAGGGGGTCTGTTTAAGTCCCAGGGACAACGGCTAAATTTTTGCCTAAATAATATTCAGCGTGACTTTACTTCACCACCTTCTTACCACCAATAATATAAATGCCCTTTTCAGCCACCTTTACGCGACGTCCGCTGAGGTCATAGATAGCATTATCTGCGGGAGTGAGGGCGGGGAGGGCGTCAATGCCAGTTACATCTTCGTAGATGACCTTCACCGTTGCGTGAGCGCCAACCTGCTCCATTGCTTCGGCATTTTCGATGGTCTTCACGGCATGACCGTTTACTTCGGGAAGCACGAGTGTTACGCTTTCGCCAGCCTTCACCAACTTCGCCTGAGCGGGTGCTACGGCAGTGCCTTCTGCGTTGACAAATTCAACGGTTACGGTGAAGTAAGGTTGAACGTAATATTCGTAGAACTTGTAGGGGTGACCGTAAGTGTGCCAACCGGTGAAACCATCTGCCACACCGTCCCAATACTGTGAGTTGGTACCCTGTACCTTCCAGGTTTCGCCGTCAGCGTTAAGCGTGAAGGTGAACGTATCTCCATTCTTCGAAAGAATGATTTGCCCACTCTGCGTGAGCTTGGGGATGTAAAGACCCGTATATTCGTTCTTCACCTTAAACTTCTTACCACTGCCTTCAAAAGTCCAGGTGTAGTAAGGCGTTTGATCCTCTGCCGCATTCGCACGAACCACACGGAGGTTAGAGGGTGCCACATTGCGGAAACCAATACGCTCAGTAGCGTTGGGAGATGTGTCATAAATGAGGTAAGAACGGTCGTTCTCCAACTTATTTACTGCCTTGCTCACACTCTTTACGCCACTCCATGCATCAGTTGAGTAAGTGTGAACAACGAGTGTGTCAGAAGTGGGTGTGAGTCTATGGCTGTCGAGCGAAGAAGAGGCATACGTGAAATACGTATGTTCTTCGGGCGTCAAATCTACCGCATCGCCCACGGCGCAAGGCACGTTCATCTTGCTGATTATGCCTCCGTTGGTGTCAACAGCAAGAAGCGTCACGCTATAACACTCGCGCTTGTAAATATATACGTCGCGTTCAGCGTCGTAACGCACATACATGTGATTCAAAATTCCAGGAATCATGGAGGTAGCGTCTTCCTGGTTCACAGGTAAACTACAAGTGAAAGTGCCCAAGGCATTGCCCTGCTCATCTTCGCAAGTGTAGGTCACAACCTTCACTTCCTCAATCTTCCAAGCCGCACCCTGCGGACGGATAGCAAGACCCGTGCTGTTGTCTGTGTTACCCGCACTGATGGCTCCGGCATAAGCGGGAGAAGTAGTGCTTACGGGATAGAAGTTCTTACCTCCTGCCATAAGGGTAAAGTCGCCCTCGGGATTGATAGAGATAACGATGTCCGTAGCCGTAGCACCGATGCCAACGATGTGCCCAATGCGTGATGTAGCATTACTTGCAGGTGACGCAATATAGCGCTTTGTGCCTACATTCTTGAGACGTACGGTCTGCGTGGAGTCAGCATTGATAACCGACTTGGTCACTTCCCACGCATCATTCGCCCAGCGGTCTTCGGTATAGGTGAGTGTTGCTGCCTTTTTGGTATCTGCGAGCGAGAGACCTTCCTTTACGGCGTTGCGGAAGGCGTATGTGCTGCCTTCTTTCAACCATTCGAATCCCTGAAGCGCAGGTGCTTCATCAAGTTCGAAGAGGGGTTGGAATTCCCAGTGACCACCGGCACCGTCTGCCGCGTTACTCCAAAGGTTTACAGCCATACCCTGACCCGCCATTGAGGCGTTGAGGTACCAACCGTTGATGTTTTCGCTACGCACCGTGTAATAATAATTGGCACCAGAGGGACCGTAACCACCATCACCGATAACGAAGGCATAGTGCTTCACCGTCGCGTCATAGTTCCAGCGACCCGTGTTGTTTTGTGCCGTAGGTGTGGGATTGATAGAACCTTCGGGTTGCGCCTTACAAACAATGGCGTAACGATCGGGATGTTCGTCGCTCTGCTCAAAGCACCACTGCTGATAATCATAGTTAGCGTCGCCCTCAGCTGCCTGAGCGTTTGTCCAAATTCTACCAGCAGCAGCATTCTTTCCGCTGTGTTCAGAAACAAGTGGTGAAGTGGCAGAAAGGAGTTCCCAACAACGACCGCTACGAGCGTCAGTTGCCTTTGTCACAATGCGATACCAATAGGTTTCTTCGGCAGTCGAAGTCTTGGGCATTACTTTGCCGTCGCCCTCTCCCTCTGCTTCCTTATCTACATAGTGCTTACCATACTCATAACCGTTATAGTCGAGCATCTTTGTGTCGGCGTTGAAGCGCTTCTTGAAATCTGCGAAATTCTTATCCTTCTGCTGTGTCCAACCAGCTTCAGCTACGGCGAGCAAACGGGGAAGTGCGAGGTATTCCATGTATTCGCGGTTGGCCACATGCTCTGTCCAGAATGTGCCTTGCACACCTGTGTAATACTTCAACAAAGAAGAAGAGATGTTGCTGGGAACGGGTACATAATTATATACGGTCTCGAGGTTGTCTGTGCCATAACCAGCGCCCGTAGGTTCACCGGTTGACCACTGCTTGCGGTTGATGTAATACCCATTGCTGTATTCGGTTACGACATTGGGAAGTCCCATTTCGGCAGCCTTTTTCGCACTCGCCTGACAGGGAGTCCAGCAATACACCGTAGCACCCGTTTCGCGCATCAAGTCGAGATCGGCACCGCCAGCAGTGATAGATTCGTTCCACATGGCCATCTTCTTGCCCTTAGAAGCGAGGAATTCACCAATCTCCTTGATGAAGTGAGACTGGAGCTGGCGATAACTTGTCAAACCCAACTCACGGTAGCGCTCCTGACAGAGTGCGTTGCCCTCCCATGCCGAAGTGGGGCATTCGTCTCCACCAATGTGAATTTGGTTATAGGGGAAGAGTTCGCAGAGTTCCTCCAAGATGTTCTTGGCAAACTGAACGGCCTCGGGATTTGCCACATTGAGCACGTCGTTTGAGATACCGCCCGTTACCCAAAGCGCATGGGCGCCCTCGGGCCAACAACTGTACTCGGGATATGCCGTCATGGCCGCCACAAAGTGACCGGGCATGTCGATTTCAGGGATGATTTCGATGTGGCGTTCCTTAGCGTAAGCCACAACATCCTTGATTTCTTCCTGCGTATAGAAGTAAGGACCATAAGTTTCGTTCGTCCAGTAGTCGCCATAGTTCATATCTACCGTCCATGAGTTTGCGCGAGTCGCACCAACGGTAGTGAGTTTGGGGTAACGCTTGATTTCTACGCGCCAACCCTGGTCGTCGGTCAAGTGCCAGTGGAAGCGGTTCATCTTATACACCGCCATGATGTCAATCATGCGCTTTACTTCTTCCACAGTAAAGAAGTGGCGTGCCACGTCGAGCATGAAACCGCGGTAACCAAAGCGGGGAGCGTCGCTGATACTCACGAGGGGAAGGGCATAGGCAGTCACCGCCTCGTCCTTCACGCCTGCCATCACGTTGGCAGGAAGAATCTTTTTCACGGTCTGAAAGGCGTAGTAGAAGCCCGCACTTGTTTGCGCTTCAATCTTCACCCCGTCGGCATTGACAATGAGTTTGTAGCCCTCAGGGTCGAGTTCCGTAGTTGAAAGCACCATCTGGAAGAGCGCTGAGGCGTCGTCGCTCGCCACGGAAGCGTTGAGCGGTGTGGCAAGGTTGATGGCGTTGATAAACTTTGTGGCTTCGGCCGCCAAACTGTCGGGAAGGTTCGCCGTATTGACCACAAAACCTTCGGGCAGGGGGAGTTCGCCTGCTTTTGTTGTCATCAATTTCGCCTTGGGCGTAAGATTGACAAACGCGGTTTGCGCGGCGACGGGCAGGAGTGCCATGAGGCAAAAAACTGCCGTGGAAAGAAGTTTTTTCATATAGCGTTTAGATTGTTAAAATTATTTGTGTAAACGTCTAAAACAGAGTGTGTTGCAACTTTGTCAAAATCTGTCAAAATTATTAGTAACATATTTTAAATTATCTTACTAATAATTTTTTTTAGGTTACTAATAATTTTTACGAAAATAGGTATAGTTTTTTGGCAAACTATTTTGCCCAATTTTTGTAGGGATTTTGGCGCAGGCAAGAGTTGTAAAATCTGCGGTCTCCCGTAACCTCTTCGCCGAGGAAGTCGGGGCGCTCAAAGGCTTCGTTCTCCTCGCTGAGTTCTACCTCAGCCATAACGAGACCCTCGTTATCATCGAAAAATTCATCCACCTCAAAGGTGTGGTTCCCCACGGGCACGAGCCAGCGCACCTTGTTAATCACGCCGGGTTCGCACAGGCGGAGCAGCGAGAGGGCTTCGTCGAAGGTGATTTCCTTTTCAAACTCGTAGCGGGAGAGTCCGCCGTTGAGCGAAGGCCCTTTGATGGTCAAAAATCCCTGCTTGTCGCGCAAGCGAACGCGGACGGTGCGCCCTTTTTGGCTACTTATATACCCTTGAATGATGCGTGAGTGCGACGTGGCAAGGTGCTTGTATTCGCCCGTGACAAGAAATTTGCGTTCTATCTCAAGTG
>JAGBYW010000090.1 GCA_017628555.1 Bacteroidaceae bacterium
TTACTAATAATTTTTTTTAGGTTACTAATAATTTTTACGACAAGTAATATAATTTTTTGCCCCCGTATTATGGGGGTTGCGAGGTGTATAAAAATGCAGGAAATCTCAAGGAGTTTGCTCTAAAAATTACGGATACGTTGCCCTTGAAGTGACCTTAGTGTAGTTAGAATTTCTGAAATAATAGGGCGTGGAATGACAATAATTTGTATTTTTGTAGCAGACTAAACCATTTGATTATGAAGAGAAACACATTCCTGTTTTTGATTGGCACGTTGTGTGCTGCGTTTGTGGGTTGCGCTTCTTCGGATGAAGAGAAGAAACCCCTGTATGATGGCTTTATTAACAAGCATCCCTATGTGGACTTGGGCTTGAGCGTGCTTTGGTCGCCCTTTAACGTGGGTGCGGAGTCGGCTGGCGATTGTGGGCAGTATTTCGCTTGGGGCGAGATCGACACGACGAAGGTAGAGTTTACGATGGAAAATTGTGAGACTTACCAAAAGGCGTATGCCCGCGAGATGCAAGGCAATATTGACCACGACGCTGCGCGCTTCTATTGGCGTCACACGTGGCGCCAACCCACGAAGGAAGAGTTTGCCGAGTTGGTAGAAAAATGTAAGTGGACGAAAGACACGGTAGAAAACCGCATGGGTTACACTATTGAAGGTCCGAACGGTAAGACGATATTCCTTCCCGCTTGTGGCAGAAAATTCGTAGACTTTGAAGCGCCCGACTCTTGCACAGAAGAGGGGTATTACTGGTCGGGTTCGCACACCCGCGGCCGTATGGGTAAGGAAAATGCCTTTGCTATGACCTTTGGCGTGGCCGACACTGTAGCGATTGAAGAAGTTCCCCGCTACACGGGCTTCTGCATCCGCCCCGTTTCGGACAGATTGGAGTAAGCGAAAACTGGCATTGAGATAAGGCAGCGTATTGCGGGGGCGGCGGAATGCCTTCCCCACATCCGCATCATAACTTTAACGAGCGAGGAAGTTGAAAGGCTCCTTCGCTCGTTATATTTTGTGCGCTCGAGAAGTGGTTGCGGTGCGTGGGATTCGGGAGTTTTTGGTGTTTGTAATAATTCGCGGTTGAGCGAGTGGGGGAAAAGAAAAAGGAGAAAGACTTCGCGAGGGCGTCTTTCTCCTTTTAGAATTTTGCGGTTTACTTCACCATCACTTTTTTGCCGTTGATGAGGTAGATGCCCTGAGGGAGTTGGTTGAGGGAGCGGATGCCGCTCAGGGGTTTCCCGTCGAGGGTGAAAATAGCGGTTGTAGCGTGAGGGGAAGTAAGGATTTGGCTGATGCCCGTGGGGGGCACTTGCTTGTAAAGTTGCACAGCGGTTTGCTTGCTCTTATAGGTGGCAAAACGCGGTGAGGAGGGGTTGTACTGGATGGTGCGGTTGGTGTATTTCACACTCTGTATCTGCGCGTTGCCCGTAGCGTCGATGTTGATTGTCCAGTTGGCGGCGTCAAGCGTTGCGTCGGTGCCGGCGTGGAGTTTGTTGTCGTTAGAATTGATGGCGAGGTAGGTGCCCGCCGCTGCGTCGTAGAGGGTGTAACCCGAGGCGGTCTTGCCGAGTTGTAAGACGTAGGGTGTGCCCGCCGTGCTGGTCTCCCCAGTATAGGTGCGGTTGGTGAGCGTGACGTCGCAGTAGGTGCGAATGTCTCCGCTTTGTGCGGCGAGGGCTCTGCCTTTGGTTTCACACACAATGAGGTAGCGCGCGCCCGAAGTGATTTCTGCGTTGGTGGTTATGCAGGTGTAGACATTGCTTGAGGTTTCGCCCGAGGTGGGTAAGGTGTAGGTGGCGGTTGCTTCCTCGCCCATCACGCCGCTTGCATTGATGGCATACGCCTTAATCGTGGTGGGGGCATTGATAATGACCTGCGCCGTAGTCGTTGTCGTTAGGTAGTCGCCACCGTTGACGCTGTACATCAGCGATTCGCCTTGCGCGGTGGTAGAAATGGTTACCGTTGTGCCTTGTGCCACCTCGCCCGCCTCGGGGTTGAAGGTGGGCGCTGCGGGGCGCTCGGTGACCTGCTCAAAGGGGTTTTGATAATTGTCGGGGTTGAAGGCGGTGGTGGTGACTGTGCCCCAAATGTACTGTTCCAAGCCGGGGAAGTCGATGAAGGGGTTGCGGTTGCGCTGAATCTTATAGACGGCGTTGTTGCGGTCGATTTCCTTCTGACTCACAGGGTCTTCCTTCGCCCAGCGCAGGAGCATGTTGAGCGCCCAAGTAGCGTAGGCGGGATAACGCTTACCGTCGAGCATATCGCTGCTCCAGTTGGCAATTTTATCTTCGTAAGCAGTGGCCATGTAGAAGTAGGTGCGCGCAAGGTCTCCCTTGTATTCGTCATTAGGTTCGAACACCGTGCCCGAATATCCCGTTATGGATGAGGGACCGAGCTTGCTCCAACCATTGTGACTCGTCCATGTGGGCGAATTAGTTTCGCCGTAAGGATAGTTAGAGCGGCGCCCGTTGACATAACCGTCGGTGGGGTAGAGGTGGAAGAGGTCGGTGTACATGGGTGAGGCATCGTTAAACCAACTCTTGGGGAAGGAGTGCTCGCGGTTATAGACGTCGCCCTCCGTCCTGTAATTCCCCGCTTGGTCAGTGCCAAAGGTAAAACTTCGCTTCACGGAATACATATCCCAAACGGTGCCGTCGGGGCGACGGTCGGTGGATTTAAAGTCGTCCCAGAGGTTGGCATAACTGCGTTGCACGTGGTCGGCAACAATGCCGAAGAGGGATGTCTTGAGCGCGGCGCCCGACTTGCCTTTAGCACCTGAGTAATACCCCGCTGGGACTTGCGCTACAACTGTAAAGGGAAACAGCAGGGCGAAGAGAGAGAGGCGAATAAAATATTTCATGATAAATGGATTTTCAATAAATTCAGTGTGCGCGGTGTGCGGGATGGGAATGACATTCTGCACACTTGAGGTTGTAAAATTACAGAAAAACTTATAGATTACTCGTGGCAGGGGTAAAAAAAGCAATCCTTGGGGCGGAAAAGCACGGGGGAATGTTGGTCAACTATCCGATTTCGTGTAACTTTGCAATCTATAAACATTTCAGAATATCTGAGGTTAAACCTCATAACCTTATCACCTACAAATATGGACAAGAATCAGCGTTACATGATGCGCGGTGTAAGCGCAATGAAGGAAGATGTGCACAACGCCATCAAGAATATTGACAAGGGTATCTTCCCCCAGGCTTTCTGTAAAATCATTCCCGACATTCTCGGCGGTGATCCCGAATACTGCAACATTATGCATGCCGACGGTGCGGGCACAAAGTCTTCGTTGGCTTACATGTACTGGAAGGAAACAGGCGACCTCTCTGTGTGGAAGGGCATTGCGCAGGATGCGTTGATCATGAACACTGACGACCTCCTTTGCGTGGGTGCTGTGGATAACATCCTCGTAAGTTCTACGATTGGTCGCAACAAGATGTTGATTCCTGGCGAAGTTATCTCTGCCATCATCAACGGCACGGACGAATTGCTCCAGCAGATGCGCGACATGGGAGTTGGTATTTACGCTACAGGTGGCGAAACGGCTGACGTTGGCGACCTCGTGCGCACTATTATCGTAGACTCTACCGTTACGTGCCGCATGAAGCGCAGTGATGTGATTGACAATGCGAATATTCGCCCCGGTGACGTAATCGTAGGTCTTTCTTCTTGCGGTCAGGCAACTTACGAAACAGAATACAACGGCGGTATGGGTTCTAACGGGCTCACCTCTGCACGCCACGACGTTTTCGCAAAGTATCTTGCAGAGAAGTACCCTGAAAGTTTCGACAAGGCCGTACCCGAAGAACTCGTTTATAGCGGCGGTTACAAATTGACGGATGCCGTAGAAGGCGCTCCCTTAAACGCTGGTAAATTGGTGCTTTCTCCCACGCGCACTTATGCTCCTGTGGTGAAGAAGTTGCTCGACGAACTCCGTCCCCGCATTCACGGTATGGTACACTGCACAGGCGGTGCGCAGACTAAGGTGCTCCACTTTGTAAGCGATAACTGCCGTGTGATTAAGGATAATATGTTCCCCGTACCTCCCCTCTTCAAGGCGATTCATGAACAGAGCGGCACGGACTGGTCAGAAATGTACAAGGTATTCAATATGGGGCACCGCCTTGAAGTGTACGTTTCTCCCGAAGATGCTGAGCGCGTAATCGAAATCTCTAAGAGTTTCAACATCGACGCACAGATTGTAGGTCGCATTGAAGAAGGCAAGAAGAGCCTTACCATCAAGAGCGAGTTTGGCGAATTTAACTATTAAGTTTAGTCTCTAAATTTAGTCATCGTAAAGCGATGAAGTTTCTAAATACAGCAAAGCGCTTCGTGGCTATGTGCCTCGTAGCGCTTGCTTGCTCACAAATGAGTGTGGCGGGTGTAGTAGTTAATGACACCCTAAAGAGTGAAATTCTCAAAAGCGACGTACCTCTGTGCATTTACCTGCCCGACGGTTTTCAGCGTAACCCTCAGCAGACTTACCCCGTCCTTTACCTGCTTCACGGACTGACGGACAACGAACGCGCTTGGGTAGATAAAGGGCAGATGAACCGCGTTGCCGACGAACTTATGGCGAGTGGCGAAGCAAAACAGATGGTTATTGTGATGCCTTGCGCTGGTGGTGCAGACCTTCGCCAAGTGTGGAACGGCTATTTCAATATGGAGGGGTGGCACTACGAAGATTTTTTCTTCAAAGAGTTACTTCCTGCCGTGGAGAAGGAATATAGAGCGGGCGGTAGTCGCGATCAGCGCGCCGTAGCCGGACTTTCTATGGGCGGAGGCGGAAGCGTAAACTACGCCTTGCGCTATCCCGACATGTTCTGCGCATGCTATGCCATGAGTGCCTGGTTAGGAATGAACACACAGTTGAACAATCCGCACTTAGACCCCAAAAGCAAATTCGCACTTCTCACAAAAGCGGTAGCAGAACTGAGTGCCGTGAAGTTGCTTGAGGCTAAGGATAAAGAAGAACTGAAGGCGCTTCACTCCGTAGCATGGTTCATAGATTGTGGCGACGATGATTTCTTGCTTGAACAGTCAGAGGAACTTCACATGAAGATGCGCCACCTACGTATTCCCGCGCAATTCCGCGTGCGTGACGGAAACCACAACTGGGAATACTGGCACAACGCCCTACGCCTATGTTTGCCCTTTGTGTCAAGGCAGTTTAAATAAAATCTATTATGTAGCATTTCGCCACAGACCGTGGCGCTCCAAAATAAAAGTATATGAAAAAGTTTATCTATTTTCTTTGTTGCTCCCTCAGCGTACTCGTGCTTTGCTACATGGTTTACGAAGCGTGGAACGCCGTAAGCAACAACTGGCAGTCCCTCCGCTCGCTCTCAAGTGCCTTTGGGGCATTCGGATGGTTCCTTATTACATATAATATTGTCACTCAATCTTACGAGTGGACGAAGAAACTTTGCAAGTAAATCTTAAATGGCAGAAAATAATTCTTTGCTCGAAAAGCTCGAAGGCCTACAAGCGCGCTTCGAAGAAGTAGCTACACTCATTACCGACCCTAACGTCATCGCTGACCAGCAGCGCTACGTGCGCCTCACTAAGGAATATAAGGAACTTGAGGACCTTATGAACGCTCGTAAGGAATATGCCAACCTGCTTGGCAACCTTGCGGAGAGTAAGGACATTCTCATGAACGAACAAGACCCAGAGATGAAGGAAATGGCGCGCGAAGAAATACAATTTTGCGAAGCGCGTATCCCCGAATTGGAAGAACAAATCAAGTTGATGCTCGTGCCTAAGGATCCCGAGGACGCTAAGAATGTCGTGCTCGAAATCCGTGGCGGTACAGGCGGAGATGAAGCGGCGCTCTTTGCGGGCGACCTCTTCCGCATGTACACAAAATACTGCGAATCCAAGGGTTGGAAACTCGAAGTCAGTTCTTGTAGCGAAGGTGCTGCTGGCGGTTTCAAGGAAATCGTTTGTAGCGTAACGGGCGTGGATGTTTATGGCACTATGAAGTATGAAAGTGGTGTGCACCGCGTACAACGCGTGCCCGCAACCGAAACTCAGGGTCGCGTACACACTTCTGCTGCCACCGTTGCCGTACTCCCCGAAGCCGAAGCCTTTGACGTAGTCATCAACGAGGGCGAAATCAAGTGGGATACCTTCCGCTCCAGCGGCGCCGGCGGTCAGAATGTGAACAAGGTGGAATCTGGTGTGCGCCTCCGCTACAACTGGAAGAACCCCATCACGGGCACCGTGGAAGAAATCCTTATCGAGTGTACCGAAACGCGCGACCAGCCCAAGAATAAGGAGCGCGCGCTCGCACGCCTCCGCACCTTCATCTACGACAAGGAGCACCAGAAGTACGTAGACGACATTGCCAGCCGCCGTAAGACTCTTGTCTCTACGGGCGACCGCTCGGCTAAGATTCGCACCTACAACTATCCTCAGGGACGTATCACTGACCACCGCATCAACTACACGATTTACAACCTCTCGGCATTCATGGATGGCGACATCCAGGATTGTCTTGACCACCTCATCGTGGCTGAAAATGCAGAGCGCTTGAAGGAGGCGGAACTCTAACGATCGGACAACTATATCCCTTGTGGCAAACGTGAGTAGTGACGTAATTTCCAGTGAGTTACTGCTGATTTTAGCAGGGATTAACTTATTGATTATTCAGAGCGTTATATGGAGAAGAAGGTCTCGACTTTTGGACGCACTGATACATTTTTGAGTTTGCTACAACGGCGTAGCCAACATAATTCTAATTGTGAAACGAACGGGGTTGCTTGCAGCCCCGTTCGTTTTAGTTTTATCTGTAATTTCATTACTAACAGTGCGTGGCGCGGCGCGAAATGCTATCCACGACATGGCAAAAATCCCGTCTGAGATTTGCGAATTTTAAATTCAAACGCTTCGCACGTGCAAAAAAATAATTCTCGTGCGCCGAAAGTTGCCTTTTTTACAAAATGAGTGCTTTAAAATTTAACTTTATTTAAGAAAAATAAATGCGCAAATTAGACCTGCGAAAAACGGCAAGTAACCTTTTTAAAATTGTTAGTAAGATAAATGCAATTACATTACTTGTAATTTTCACAAACTCCCATGTAGTTGGAGTTTTGAATGATTCTTACATCACTGATAATCAGATGAATAAAAAGGAGGCATTACCGCGCGTGGTAATGCCTCCTTTCCTGCTATGCAAAGATAATATATTTCTCCGCGAAATGCAAATCGCCGTTTCGTGACGGGGGATGTGGTGAGGTGAAAATTTGTTACATTTCCGGGAGTTAAATCTGTGAAAAAATGGAGGACAAAAAAACGGTTCAGCTCCAGTGCCGAACCGTTTTTTGTTTAAGTTTAAGCCAATGTGCCGTCTTCCTTTACGTTCACTCTGAGGTCGGGAGTTCCCGGTTTCTCAAGTTCTACTTCGTAGTAGTTGCCGTTGGGCGTTTCTACCCAGTCTACTTCATCAATGGTGTAGTCGGGATAGTTTGTGGTGAGGTAGGTAGTAACGGCTTCGGGGAGCGTGCCTCTAAAGTCCGTTTCGGTGCGCACCCAAGTGCCTTCGGGGGTGAAGTAAGCTTCTGAGTGGACGTTGTCTTTATAAAACTCAGCCTTGACGTAGGCGCCTTCAATTTCCCAGTCGTAGGGTTGCACCTGCGGGTAGAGGTTTTGGAAGGCATTGTGAACCGCCTCGGTTACGAAGTTGAATTTGTTGTCGTCGTCATCGTCGCTACAAGAGACGAAGGTGAGGGGTACGGCAAGGAGGAGTAAGGTAAAAAGATAGTTTTTCATGGTAATAGTTAGGTTAGTTAGTTGGTTAGAGATCTACGTCGGTTACTTGGAACTTCTTGTTAAAGGTAACTTCTGTTCCGTTTTCTAAAGTCACTTCGTGGCGACCATCTTCGCGCTCGATTTTAGTTACCTTAGATTGGGGGAAAGTTGTTTCAAGATACGCCTTAATTTCGTTGGGAAGCACCTTGCTGGGCACGTAAGTTGTGGGGCATGCCACTTCGGTCCATTGACCCTTGCGGTCAAATTCTAACTTTGCGCCGTTGCCGAGAGCTACGTCATACGTCTTTTCAATCAGACCTGATTCTACGGTTGAGAGGGTAACCTTTACGTCGGCGAAATGCGTCTTAACAAACTGCTGAGCCTGCTGGGGGAGTTGCTCAAAAGCGATGGGCTTGTTGTTGTCTGCCGATGCTGTGAATACTGATGCTACGAAGCAAAATGCTGTCACTGTCAAATTTCTAAATAAAGTCTTCATAATAAATGAGTTTTAAGGATTGGTAAATTATTTTCTTGTTGTAAATATTTCGTAATTTGTGTTCTTTATTTCCGTTGTTGATGGTGCAAAGGTAAGGGGAAAAGTTGAAGCGAGAGGGGTGAAGGATGTTAATTTTGTTTAATTATTCACTCTTTAACTTTTGCCTGTGCAAATGTAAAATTGTGTTATAAAAATCGTTGGGTTCAACTTTCCTTTAGGTTTACGATGCAAAGGTACGGCGGAGTTTTTAATAAAACAAACAGATTGTATTTATAGGGTTATAGGGAAAATCTATAACGTGCCCAAGATGGGGCGCAAAATGACTTTAGCGCGCGTGTGAAAGAATAGTGTCGCTCGCCGTAAAACACAAAAAAACTAAAGCACTCGTTACCAAATGCTTTAGTTTTTATTCTGTGCGCCTGATAGGACTCGAACCTACACATCTCGCGATACCAGATCCTAAGTCTGGCGCGTCTACCAATTTCGCCACAGGCGCTTACGAGGTGCAAAGTTACATTCTTTTTTCAATTCCCCAAACTTCGAGGGGCGAAAATAAGGGGAGGGGAATTGTTTTTTAGGGTTCTGGCGAAGCGGGTAACAAAAAATAAAAAGCGTGAGACATTTTTTTAATTTAGAGGAGCAAGCGGTGGAAGTTTTTTTCTTAATTTTGTGGTAAAATACTAAAAGTCTTGTTATGAGCAACCCAACTAAAGACCCACAAGAAGAATTAGATACGATAGACGACGCTCAAGTGGAGGCGCATTCGAGTTATGTTCCCGCTTCAGGGAGTGGCGAAGATGTGCGCCACCAACTGACGGGCATGTATCAGAATTGGTTTCTTGATTATGCCTCTTACGTAATTCTCGAACGCGCCGTGCCTCATTTGGGCGACGGACTTAAACCCGTGCAGCGCCGTATCCTTCACACGATGAAGCGCATGGATGACGGGCGTTATAATAAGGTGGCGAATATCGTGGGGGAAACAATGAAGTTTCACCCTCATGGTGATGCCTCTATCGGAGATGCCCTTGTGGGTTTGGGACAAAAAGATTTGCTGATTGACTGCCAGGGAAACTGGGGGAACATTCTGACGGGCGACGATGCCGCTGCGCCGCGTTACATTGAGGCGCGCTTGTCAAAGTTTGCCCTCGACGTGATGTTTAACCCCAAGACGACGGAATGGAAACTCTCATACGACGGTCGAAACAAGGAACCCATCAGCCTGCCCGTAAAGTTCCCGCTCTTGCTCGCGCAGGGTGCGGAAGGGATTGCCGTAGGACTTTCTTCTAAGATTCTCCCCCACAATTTTGGAGAACTTTGTGAGGCGGCCATCAGTTATTTGCAGGGCGAGGACTTCAGACTTTATCCCGACTTCCAGACGGGTGGTCTTATCGACGTCAGTAAGTATAACGACGGTCAGCGCGGTGGCGCCGTAAGAGTGCGTGCCAAGATTGAGAAGCGCGACAACAAGACGCTCGCCATTACTGAAATTCCCTACGGTAAGACTACCGGCACGGCGCAAAAGCAGAGTGCCTTTATCGAAAGCATTTTGAAGGCGGCGGAGAAGGGAAAGATTAAGGTGCGCAAGGTAGAAGATATGACGGCGGCGAGTGTGGAAATCCTCGTACACTTAGTGCCGGGCACGAGTTCCGACAAGACCATCGACGCCCTCTATGCTTTCACGGATTGCGAGATTAGCATTTCGCCCAACTGCTGTGTGATTGACGACAAGACCCCGCGCTTTGTCAGCGTGAGCGAAGTCTTGAAGCATTCGGTGGAAAACACGAAACACTTGCTCCAACGTGAGCTCGAAATACGCCGTGGCGAACTCCTCGAGAGCCTGCACTTTGCTTCGCTCGAGCGCATCTTTATTGAGGAGCGCATTTATAAGGACAAGCAATTTGAAAATGCAAAGACCGTAGACGCAGCTTGCGAACACATTGACGAACGCCTTACGCCCTTCTACCCCAAGATGATTCGCGAGGTTACTAAGGACGACATCCTGCGCTTGCTCGAAATCAAGATGGCGCGCATCCTGAAGTTTAACAAGGATAAAGCCGACGAACTCATTGCACGCATGAATGCCGAAGTGGAAGGCATCAACCGCGACCTCAACAATATGACGGAGGTAACCTGCAACTGGTTCCGCCTCATCCACGAAAAATATGCCGCTCAGCATCCCCGTCGCACGGAGATCCGTTCGTTTGACACCATCGAGGCGTCAAAGGTTATCGAGGCCAACGAGAAACTCTACATCAACCGTGCGGATGGTTTCATCGGCACGAGCTTGAAGAAGGACGAGTTTGTGAGCAACTGCTCAAACATTGACGATGTCATTATCTTCTACCGAGACGGTACGTATAAGGTAACGCGCGTTCAGGAAAAGGTATTCGTGGGCGAAACGACCCGTTCGAAGGCGGAAAAGAAGAAGGCTGAGATTATCCACATCGCCGTCTTTAAGCGCAACGATACACGCACGATTTACAACGTCGTTTACCGCGACGGTAAGGACGGACCTTATTACATCAAGCGCTTTAACGTGACCAGCATTACCCACGATCGTGAATACGATGTGACGAGTGGTACGCCCGGAAGTAAAATCCATTACTTCACCGCCAATCCTAATGGCGAGGCCGAGGTGATTAAGGTGACGCTGAAGCCGAATGGCAAGCTCAAGAAGATACTCTTCGACCGCGACTTCTCAGAAATCATGGTCAAGGGCAAGCAGTCGCGCGGTAACCTCTTGACGAAAAACGACATTCATAAGATTACGCTGAAGTCGCAGGGCGGCAGTACGTTGGGAGGTCGTCAAGTGTGGTTTGACCACGACGTTCAGCGCCTCAATTACGACAACCGTGGCGACTATCTCGGAGAGTTCCATAGCGATGACCTTATCTTGGTCGTGTTGAAGAATGGAGAATTTTACACCACCAATTTTGATGTCAACAACCACTATGAGCAGAACATCCTGCGCATAGAAAAGTTTGACGAACAGAAGGTCTGGACCGCCGTACTCTTTGACGCCGACCAGCAGGGCTTTCCCTACATCAAGCGCTTCACGATGGAGCGCACGTCAAGCAGTCGTCACTTCTCGTTTATTGGAGAAAATCCCAAGTCAGAGTTGCTCCTGCTCTCCGACATCACTTACCCCCGCATCCTGGTGACGCATGGCGGTGTCGACTCCTTCCGCGAGCCCGTGGAAATTGACGCTGAGCAATTTATTGGCACAAAGAGTTTCAAGGCTAAGGGGAAGCGCATCACCACATTGGAGGTTGCGGAGGTTAAGGAGTTAGAACCGCTTCGCTTCCCCGCCCCCAAGGAGGAAGAGGTGAGCGAAGAACCCGAAGAACTTGACGATACTGAAGACGATGAGAATCCCAACGACGTGCGCGATGCTCTCATCGGTCAGCTCCACTTTGATTTGGAATAAAAACAGGGTTATTTGCACCCCAAAATCCCGCTGTTTTTTCACCAAATTAAGGGTCAAAAAAACTATACCTATTTTCGTGAAAATTATTAGTAACCTAAAAAAAATTATTAGTAACCTAAAAAAAATTATTAGTAA
>JAGBYW010000091.1 GCA_017628555.1 Bacteroidaceae bacterium
GTCACACCGTATGGAATTGTTGTTGATTCACAACCTACAACGAGCGTATTACTTGCACTCTCAATGATAGCATTGCATCCCTCACGTGAGTCATATACAGGATTATCTATTGCGACAACAATTGAGTTCAAACCTGAACACATACGGAAAGCAGCATCCTCAATATTAGTTACACTACCAGGAATTATCAAAGAAGCCAAACCTTTGCATTCAAAGAAAGCACCATCTCCAATGCTGACCACACCATTGGGAATACCCACAGAAGTCAAATTATAGCAATCTCGGAAAGCGTTATCCCCAATGCGGATTACACTATACTCTTGAGCATCATAGGAAACTATGGTTGGAATGTTCACAGCACCTGAATATTCCTTATAAGAGGTATAAGACCCTCCCTGGTAAGTCACCTCCACAGTCTTGTCCTCTTCCGACGTAATGTTGTAATAAATACCATCGACCTCAAAGTCGTGGGCACTCACGCCCGTTGCGTACAGCAATCCTGTTGCTGCAAGCGCTAAAAGTTTTTTATTCATAATGGTTATTGTTAAAATATTGTCATTTCAAGGGAGTTAGCCAATTAACCCCATGCAAAGGAATGACAAAAAACAGATATACGATTGGTACATTTTGGTACATTTTAACTTTAACACCTTTTTATATTTACAGACCGTCGGTGCGTCATACAAGAAAATATTACTTTTGCAAGCGAATGACATGTATATCTATGGAGCATCTTGAAAACATTTACGCATCCCTGCGCGATGCTGTTGAAAAGGCGATCGGCAGGAAGTTGCAAACGCCTCGCGACTTTGACTACCTTTCATTTCGCGCACTTGACACCACCAAACAATATGTGAGCGCCATGACGCTGAAGCGCTTTTGGGGCTACTTTGGCACTCCGAACAAACACTGCCCTCGATTGGCAACACTTAATATTTTATCGCAAATAGCGGGGTACATGGATTGGGACACCTACTATTCTGAAATCAGTTGCACGGGGAATCCTCAAAGCGCATTCTTGAACAAACGCACCCTCTACACCAGTTCTTTGCGTGAAGGCACAATCATTCAACTGAAATGGCACCCCAACCGTAAGTTGGTGATTCGCCATGACGGTTACGAGGTGTTTACGGTAATTGCGTCAGAGAATAGTAAACTGAGCGTGGGCGACACCTTTCGCTGCGAACAAATCACTGAGGGGCAAACCATGATTCTGGGCGGACTCATTCACGGGGGACAGAAGTTTTCTGGGTATGTGTGCGGATTAGAAAAAGGGGTGTTATACGAAATCATAGACGGCGGCGAAGCCCCCCCCTGTAACACGCTAATCCACAATGCGTTACAAAACTATTCATTTACTTTTAAGGAAAAACATCCCGAAAGTACGCACCACTCGGGGCGCAAGATTTGGAACTTTGGGCACCAAGGGAAATAGGCATTTGGAGTTTTGAAAAACAAAGTTGGAGTTAGTTTCAATTAACTCGAAGATAATTTAATTTAACTCGAAGATAGTTTTAGTAGCATCCTATAAACGTCCTCGCTTCTCTCCAACAGCACTAACTGCAGGTAACACGCGCATGAAAAATTCATCGTATTCTTCCAACATGCTTTTAGAAGACGAACCGTTCGAACAGATAGAAGCACTTGAGTCAAGGGGGACAACCTCCTTGACTTATAGCGTTGTGATTAAAGGTAAGTCGTATTTTCTTAAGCAACTACGCCCAGAATTTAACAGCGATTGGCGCTATCGTGCGGCCTTCCATAAGGAATTTGAGATTGGTAGCAAGCTCAATAGTAAGCACATTGTAAAATACGTCAAGATTGACGAAAACGAAAGGGGAGTCTACCTGCTTACAGAGCACATCAATGGGATTACGCTCGCCCAGAAACTTAAAGAAGCGCCAGAGTATTTCCAAAAGTCAAGCAACTTTGAGAAGTTATTTTTGCAGTTGCTCCAAGGTATCGGCGACCTTCACCGCATGCACGTTGCCTATCTTGACATCAACCTTGACAACATCATGCTCACGCAGGTCAATAATGACGTTGTGATTATTGACCTTGGTTTCAGCTTCACCCACTCCTACCCTAACACATCTGGTTGTACCCACAAATTTGCGGCACCCGAATTACGTCAAGGGAACTTTAAGGAGATTGATGCTTCCACCGACATCTATGCCATAGGCAAGTTGATGCAACACGTCAAGAATGTTACTTGCGCCCACGTACCTCCTCACCTGCAACACATCATCAACCGATGCGTGAACCCGAAGAAACAACACCGCTATGCAAGCACGGAGGAGGTGACGAAGAAAATCCTGAAGAAGCGAAAGCTTAAGCACACCCTACTTGCGATAGCCTTCATTTTAGGATTGCTCGTTGCTGGATACTCTGTGTTGAAATACACCAATTCATATTATCATATAAGAGACCAACTGAAGTCTATGTTGGTGACTCCCGAACACGATTTCAGCCATACGGATGGTTGGAATAAAAGTTACTACACCATTTTATCGGAAGACAGTCTGACGTGTATCAACGTTACGAGCGACAGAATAAGAAACCTTTATTTGAAAGAAGAGGTGGAATACAATGGCAAGACCTATCGTGTTGTTGCCATTGGCAAGGATGCTTATACCTACCGAAACATAAACTCGGTGTATATCCCCCATGGTATCAAAAAAATAGAGGCATCCGCCTTTATGGAATGCCATAACATTGTTTCGATTCACCTTCCTGAAAGCGTAGAAGAGTTAGGGGAATGGTGCTTCAGTGTATGTACAAACTTACGAAACTTGGTGCTTTCTCCCAATCTCAGGGTAATTCCCCGAAAGGCGTTTGCGGAATGTGAGAATCTCAAAGTAGTTCACATTCCAGAAGGCGTTGAAGAAATCGAACTTGATGCTTTTGGCAAATGTAAGCGTCTTGAAAAGGTGTTCCTTCCTTCAACGCTCAAGATTCTGCGACGTGGTGTGTTTTGGGAATGTAGCAGCTTGAAGGAAATCTCCCTCCCCGCCTCTTTAACCTCTATCGGAGAATACACCTTCTATTATTGCACCAACCTGAAGCACGTTTATAATTACTCCCCTACCCCCATAGAAATTCCACCGATATTCAATCAGTCGGGCATCACGCTCCATGTGCCCAAGGGCGCTGCTGAATTATACCGACAGGCAAACAACTGGAATCGCGCTACGATTGTGGAGATGGAATAGGCAAACAAAAAAATGCGCACCTTGCGAGGCGCGCATTTTTTGTATATATATAATATGTGTAGTTTAGATCAATGCGAGGGTGTCGCTGGCAATCATGAGTTCTTCGTCGGTGGGAACGACAACTACCTTTACGCGGCTGTCTTCAGTAGAGATGATTTCTTCTTCACCGAAGTTCTTGAGGTTCTTCGCTTCGTCGAGCTTCACACCGAGGAATTCGAGTCCGCTTACAGAATTGTAACGGATATCCCACTGGTGTTCACCAACGCCTGCAGTAAATACGATTACGTCTACACCACCCATGATGGCTGCGTAAGAACCGATGTACTTCTTGATGCGGTGGCTGTACATTTCGAGCGCCAACTTCGCACGTTCGTGACCATTGTCTGCAGCTTCCTTTACTTCGCGCATATCGCTTGAAACACCAGAGATACCGAGCACACCACTTTCCTTGTTCAAAAGGTCGCTCATGCGGTCAGCGTCGTAACCTTCTGCCTTCATGATAGCGAGCACTGCTGAAGCGTCGATGTCACCTGAGCGTGTACCCATCATCATACCTTCGAGGGGAGTGAGACCCATTGAAGTTTCGAAGCACTTACCGTCCTTCACAGCGGTGATTGACGCACCGTTACCGATATGGCAAGTGATAATCTTGAGGTCTTCCACGTTCTGACCGAGGAATTCTGCTACACGCGCTGAAACGAAGCGGTGACTTGTACCGTGTGCACCCCAACGGCGGATATTGTTGTTCTCGTAATACTTGTAGGGAACAGCATACATGTAGCACTTTTCGGGCATTGTCTGGTGGAACGCTGTGTCAAACACAAACACCTGGGGAAGGTTGGGGAGCATGTTCTTCACTGCCTGATAACCCTTGAGGTGAGCGGGACTATGAAGGGGAGCAAGGTCCATATACTGCTTCCATTCTTCGAGCATCGCGTCAGTCACCACCTGACTCTGTGTGAAACGTCCACCAGCCACGATGCGGTGACCTGCAGCCGAAATTTCGTCAAGGCTCTTGATGGCACCATATTCCGCATTGAGAAGCGTGTCAAACATGAGCTTGATACCTTCCGTGTGAGTGGGGCATTCGTGGTTGATAATCTTAGTTTCACCATTGATCTTTGTCTTCAAGAAAGAACCTTCAAGACCAATTTTTTCAATACCACCGGCAGCGAGAACAGACTGGTCGTCCATTTCGTACAACTTGTACTTGATAGAAGAGCTACCGCAATTGATTACGAGAATTTTCATATTGCTATAGTTGTTTGGTTATTTTACGAGTGCAAAATTACAAAAAAATAAAATACGACGGTCGTAAGGTTTGAGGTTTTTAAACCCAATGATTTCTGGGGGCGAAATAAGGGCATCACTCCCCGCCACATGCACACCTTTTTCGCGCGCCCGCACCCCAGTTTTTACCCCACGAAAAGGGCGCAAAATTCAGCTTAAAATACCATCTGATAATCAGCACTTTAAGAAGGTCAAAATTATTAGTAACCTTTTTTAAATTATCTTACTAATAATTTTTTTTAGGTTACTAATAATTTTCACTACAATAGGTATAGTTTTTTGCGCAATGGGTTTAGGGGTCAAAACTGCCGTTTTTGGGGAGACAAAAAGCAGAACTTTGGGGATTAAAAACAAGAAGAGAGGGCGCCTGAGAAACCCCAGCGCGCCCTCTCGTATTTTTTACTCATACACGAAGTTTACAAACACGGTCTTTACCTCTTCGCCTACGGTCACGGTGAGTTTTGTCTTTGCCGTACCCGTAATGCCGTGCGTAAAGGTGATATCCCAGCCCGTTGTTGCCTCGCTATTCGCCAAAATAGTTCCGACCTTCTCGCCAGCGCCTCCCGTTACGGGTGTGCATTCGCCGAAGGAGCAGAGCGAATAAGTCGTGCCCGTCACGTCTTCGAGCACCTCAACATTCACCGTTGCCGAAACGTCTTCACCCGTAAGGTTGCGGATGTTCAAGGCATTGACTTCGTCGTTCGTCTTTGCCTCAACGATGTAATAGTCGGGCATAAACTGCGTGAGGTCAGTGATGACGGCATCGATGTTAAGCGTAGCGCCGTCTTCGAGGGGAGTGCCGTTGTACACCAACTGTATTGTACCCGCGGGCGTTTCTTCAGCCGCCTCGTAGACGAAGTTTACAAATACCGTCTGCACCTGTTCGCCAGCCGTTACCGTGAGCTTTGTCTTCACCGTACCCGTAACGCCGTGCGTAAAGGTTACATCCCATCCCGTTTCAGCCTCGCCGTAGGGTGCAATCTCGCCCATCTTTTCGCCGGCGCCACCCGTTACAGGTGTGCATTCGCCGAAGGAGCAGAGCGAATAAGTAGTGCCCGTCACATCTTCGAGCACCTCAACATTCACCTTTGCCGAGAGCGTTTCGCCCGAAAGGTTATGGATGTTCAAGGCATTAGCCTCGTCGTTTGTCTTTGCCTCAACGATGTAATAGTCGGGCATAAACTGCGTGAGGTCAGTGATGACGGCATTGATGTCAAGCGTAGCGCCGTCTTCGAGGGGCGTGCCGTTATACACGAGTTGGAATCCGCTCGCTGCGGGTTCGGGGTTTACGAAGTTTACAAGGAGCGTCTTTGTCACGCCTTCAGTCTCAACGGTGAGTTTCGCCTTAGCCGTGCCATACACACCTGTTGCAAATGCCGCCGCAAGGTTTACCGCCGCCGTTTCTCCCTGAGCAATGCTGCCCGAAAGGGTTGCCGCTTCGGTTTGAACCGTCGTCAATTCGCCAAACGCCTTGAGCGTGTAGGTTACGCCTGTAAGGTTTTCCACCTGCTCAAGTGTCACCGTTGCCACAAGGGGTTGCGCTCCGAGGTTTTGAAGCACGAGGGCTTCGGCAAGTGTTTCAGCCACACCTTCCTGAGCTTCAAGCGTGAGCGTTGCGCCATCTTCGAGCGCCGCACCGTTATAGGCAAACGCAAATTCGGACTTCACTACGGGCGCCGAGGGTTCGCTTTCAAAAAGCGCCTGCTCAATCACCTGCACCACGCCACTTTCGTTGTACACAAAGGCTACGACTGCCAAGTTTTCGGCATTCCATTCTTCGGGAACGGTGTAGGCATAGGTCAATGTCTGTGCCTCGCCCATCTTCAAGGCAACCGCTTCGCCATAGGCGCCATTTACGGCGTCGCGAAGCACGTGGTTGTGCGTGTAGTTGCGGTTAAGTTCGCCGTCGGGCATTAACTGGAAGCTCTGAATCTTGCTTTCCGTGAGCCACACCTGAAGGTTGCCGTTAAGGTCGGCACCTGCGAGCGCTTCTACCTGGATGGTGAGTGCGCGATTCGTAGCGTCGTAAGCATTATTTGCCATTGAGAGGCTGAGGGGAGTAACATCTGCATTCAAGCGTGAGGTTGCCGTTGCGCTCCATGAGGAGTATTGTTGCAAGCCTTGGCGGTCAACCATACCCGCGGGCAATGTCTCTACGCCCCAATGCTTGTAGTATTCCGTACCCAAAGCATTGGCCAACGGACCTGAAAGGCCGGGCATTTCACCATGGATTGCCACGGCGATAACCTTATCTGCGCCGTAAATGCTTTGGATGTTGTGAATTTCGTTTGCCGCATTCGGACAATTCACACAGAGCATACCGGTAAAATCTTCGATGAGCACATTCTTCTCTGCCGTTACGTTGGGCGTAACAGGGATGAAGCGTTCGCTCTCTTTAATGTCGTCGCAAGCAGCAAAGGAAAGACCGAGCGCTGCGAGCGCAAAAATATTTTTGAGTTTCATAATCAGCGTCAGGATTTAGAAGTTGAAGTTATACGAAACGGTAAAGCCCTTTGAAGCAGGCACGTAGCGGCACACACCTCCCGAGCAGTTGAAACCCGCACGCGTTTTGCCGTAAGCAAGTGAGAGACGGTGCGCCTTATACGTATAGCAACCGCCTAAGTTATAATAATGCTGCGCACTGGTTGCCGTGCCGTCGGCATTGGGTACGTTGGCGTTATACATGTCTGAGACTGTAAACATAAAACCAGGGAGAATTGAGAGTTCCAAAAGGCCGTACGCCCAATCACCTTGGTCGCCCGAAGTGGTAAGATACTGCGCTTCACCGCGGAGTGCCACCTTCTTAGAAATATTCCACTTACCTTCGGCAATAAAGATATTAGAAGTAAATGAATTTCCGTGACCCTCAATCACAAGCTGGTTGTAGCGCTGATTCATGTACATGAGGTTGAGCTTAAAGTCCTTCGTGAGCTTCTTTTCTACCGAGAGGTTGATGTCTTGGTAGTAAGTCTCGTTACCCATCTTGAAGAAGTTAGTCTTATATCCCTCAGTGCCCTTCACGTCAGTAACACCCGCAAGAGGCTTACGGTCAATGCCGCGAATGTGTGAGGCATTGAGCTTTACCTTTGTGCCATACTTACCGCCGAGCAAGGTTTTGCGCTTGAAGTTATAGCCCACTTCGCCCTGGAATGCCCATTCGCCGAGCGCATTTTGCGTAGCGTAGGGATAAAGTGCCGCAAGGGCGTAAGTATGTTGCGTTGAGAAGGCAGGAAGGTGGTTGATGAAACGCGCCGTTCCCGTCTGGCTACGCTTGCTACGGAAACTCATGTCCTCCGTGCGCTTTGCCTGAAGCAAGGCACTGAAACCCTTCTTTGAATATGAGCCTGAGAGCAAAAGGGTATTGCCGTGGCGGTAGATGTAACCGTTATCAAACGAGGGGTCTTGCGACTTCCAAGCATACTCTGCAAGGAAATTGTAATTACCTGCCTGAAGGTTGGCACGAACGTCAAAGGCGCCAACATTTTCTGGGAGGTTGAGCAGGTAGGCAGCGTTGTCGCGGATTGCCATAATGTCTTCCTGGTCCTCAAACTTCATAACGCCGCTCACACCCAAGGTCAGGTAGATATTCTTCTCCTGCATCTTCTTAGAGTATTGGTCAACGTTGATTTCAAGGTCAGCCCCCGTCACCACGGGATTGTTATTGCTGAAATCACGACTGTGCCAGTATTCACGCTGTTCCCCTCCGAGCACTTTCAAACTCACACCCTTGAAAGGACGCAACGCCAAGCGGGCACCGCGTAGGGAGTTGTCGATACCCAAAGCACGCTCTTCGTAAGTGCGGAAGATAAGGCCCGAACCAAACTGGTCGTAGAAGTCGCCAAGGGTGAGTTCGGCACCCTTGAAACTACCCTTGATGTACATGTGAGGCACGCCCCACCCTGCAAAGTCTTTTTCAAAACCAGGGAGCGGGTTTTCCATATATTCAAGGCGCGCACCGGCGCTTACATACTTCGACTGGAGGTGAAGTTCTGCGTAGGTGTTGGTGAGGAAGTCCTTGTTGGAGTCGTATTGTGTACCAATCTTCGCATCATCTTCGGGGAAAACGAGCATGTCGCTCTGAATGCTACCCGAGAGGGTGATGCCGTTATCTTCTTGTGCCTGAGCGGAGAGCGCACAGAGGGCACAGAGGGCAAGGAATGTCTTTTTCATATTGCTGGGTTAGAATATCTATTCAATATCCGCACAGCGCTCTCCGCCTGTTATTGGGGGAGAGCGCCTTACGGACTTTTGGTTGATGCAACCTTACTTTTGTTCCAAAATTTTACGCACTTCTTCAATGAGGTGCTCTTCGCCACCTTCGGTATAACCACTGTGTGTCTGAACGATCTTACCGTTGCCGTCACACACGATAGCGTGGGGAATGAGGTTTACACCCAAAGCGCGCTTAAAGTCACTGTTGGGGTCGAGCAACACCTGAAATTCCCAACCGTTAGCGTCTACGAAGGGCTTCACCTTGAGAGCATCCTGCGCCTGGTCTACCGAAACGGCAATGACCTTCACACCTGTTTCCTCTTGCCACTCTTCATAGACTTCACTGATGGCAGTGAGTTCGCGGTTACAGGGTTTACACCACTTGGCAAAGAAAGTAATGATAAAGGGCTTGCCCTCGTTTGAGAGCGTAGCGGTATCTACCACCTTGCCCGAAATATCCTTCAGCTTCACGCTGGGAAGTTGTGCCACCGCCTGTGCTGCAAAGCCACAGAGCATGAGCACCAATACAATAAGAGACTTCTTCATACGTCTATTGTGTTAATTATTAGTTCAGTTAAGAGAATACTTTTCCGCCTGCAAATTTACATTTATTTTTTTAATTGTAAGGACTCAACCCCTACAGTTTACAATAAAAAAGATGTATATTTGCAATCCGAAAATCTCCCCCACCCCGCAACCGCCATGAGGCACTTTCGGAGAGGTAAAACCGTTGGGCGAAAAACTAAACCTATTGTAGTGAAAATTATTAGTAACCTAAAAAAAATTATTAGTAACATATTTTAAAAAAGGTTACTAATAATTTTCACTCGAAATAAGCGCTGATTTTCAACGCGTTACAAAGGCAGATTTTAAACACAAAAACTGGGGCGCGACTGCCCTCAAAACTCCACTTTATGCACGACATTCTTCACCTCATATATGAGATGGCGCCCTTCCTGCTTTTGGGTTTCTTCTTAGCGGGACTGTTTCACGCCTTCATCCCCTCTACGCTCTATGCCCGCTACCTTTCGGGGAGCGATTGGCGCTCTGTGGTCTACGCCACGCTGATGGGCATCCCGCTGCCGCTCTGCTCGTGTGGCGTAATTCCCACGGCGATGTCGTTGCGCAAGAAGGGGGCTTCGCGCGGAGCAACGGTGGCGTTTCTCATTGCCACTCCGCAAACGGGCGTTGATGCTTTGATGGCGACCTTCTCACTGATGGGGCTGCCCTTTGCCGTAGTGCGCTTTCTCTCGGCTATCGCCACTGCGCTTTTCGGGGGGATGATGGTAAATACGTTTACGGCAGGTGTCAAAGAGGAAGTCGCCGCGGAGGGAGAAACCCTGCATTGCGACTGTTGCTGCCACCACCATCACCACGACTCGCACTGCCATCCCACGCTTTTGAGTCGCCTGCGCGAGGCGCTGAGATATGGGTTTGTCGAAATGGTGGAAGACATCGGAAAGTGGCTCGTGGTCGGACTGCTCATTGCGGGGGTGATTACGCTCTGTGTGCCCGACGACTTCTTTACCGCGCTTCAGGGCAACACGTTGCTGAGTTCGCTCAGCGTAATCCTATTGGTATTGCCCATGTATCTCTGTGCCACGAGTGGCATTCCTATTGCCGTGGCGCTGATGCTAAAGGGACTTTCTCCGGGGGCAGCACTGGTGTTGCTTATGGTAGGACCGGCGTGTAACATGGCTTCGCTCATCATCACCGGTAAAGTGTTGGGCAAGCGCGCACTCATTATATATATTATATCCATTATCATCAGCGCGCTGATGTTTGCCCACGTGGTCGATTACCTGCTCCCACGCGAGTGGTTTACTACCCTTGTCAGCAGCGGACACCACGGTCATCACCACCATGCCCACCTCTTTAACATCCTCGCTACCCTCGTCATGCTGGGGTTACTCATCAATGCGTGGGTGAGACGGAGGTTGAGTTCGAAGAGTTAAGTGTAAAACTAAAAGAGAAAAGATACCCTGCGGAGTAAGTTCCGGACGGCATCTTTTCTCTTTTATCTTTTCTCTTTACGCTCAACAACTCATCCCTATCTCCCACCCACGTGGTGCGTAATGGTAAAGGGGCGTTGCGCTCCCACTACGGTGATGATGTCAAAGCGGATGGGGGTGTCTAATTTGTGGAGATGCAGGTAGTGTGCCGCAGCCTGACGCAAGTGGCGGAGTTTCTCTTCATCGACCGCCGCAAGTGCGGGTAAAAATTGCTCATTAGAGCGCGTCTTCACCTCCACAAAGATTATCTCGCCGTAACACTCGGCAATAATGTCGAGTTCCAAATGCCCGTAGCGCCAGTTGCGCTCCAACAGGGTGTAACCCTTGCGCATGAGAAAGCGGCAGGTTTCTTCCTCGCCTACTTGTCCGAGTATGTTGTGGGTAGCCATTATTTGAGAGTAAAGAGAAAAGAGTTAAGAGTAAAGAGTAAAGATAAAAGATAAAAGAAGCCTTGGGGGACGTGTTGGCGATAGGGATAACTTTTTCCGCATGGTTGTTAAGGCCTGTTCTTGCCTGTCCCAGCCTGTTCGGTTCGCAAACCTTAAAGCCTCACCCTTCTACCTCCGTTTGTGCTGAAAGAATTCCTTCATCAGTGCCGCGCATTCTTCTTCAAGCACACCGCTCACGACTTTGGTCTTCGGGTGGAGCGCCTGTGGGGCAAAGAAGGAATAACCGCGCTTGGGGTCGGAAGCACCATAGACAAGGCGCCCCAATTGTGACCAACCGATGGCACCGGCACACATAATGCAGGGTTCTACCGTAACATAAAGCGTACAGACATCCAAGTATTTCCCGCCAAGATGCTCTGCCGCCGCCGTGATGGCCTGCATCTCGGCGTGGGCAGTAACATCGTGGAGCATTTCCGTAAGGTTGTGCCCACGGGCTATGATTTGGTCACCACAAACTACGACGGCACCCACAGGAATTTCGTCGGCGTCAAAAGCGCGACGGGCTTCCTCAAGCGCCTTTCGCATGTAGCGTTCATCGGTAGTCATGGTCATGCGTTTAAGCCTTTCATAGTGAGCGCCACACGCCCACGTTCGTAATCAATGTCTAACACTTTCACCTGTACACGTTGCTGAAGGGTCACCACTTCGTTAGGGTCTTTCACGTACTTGTCCGCCAGTTGCGACACGTGCACAAGGCCCTTCACCTTAATGCCCATATCTACGAAGCAACCGAAGTTCGTGATGTTCGAAATGATACCCGGCACCACCATACCCACTTCAAGGTCGTCAATCGTGCGGAGCGATTTGTCGAAACTAAAGACTGTGGCCATGCCTCTCGGGTCGCGTCCGGGCTTGGCAAGTTCCGCCATAATATCCGTGAGGGTTGGGAGTCCCACTTCCGCCGTACAGTAGCGCTGGAGGTCGATACTGCCACGCTTTTCTGCCGAAGCGATGAGTTCGGGCACCTTACAACCCGCATCCTTTGCCATCTGCTCCACAAGGGCATAGCGTTCGGGGTGAACGGCAGTATTATCTAAGGGATTCTTGGCGTCGGGGATGCGCAAGAAACCCGCGCATTGCTCATAAGCCTTTGCTCCGAGGCGCGGCACTTTGAGCAATTCGCGACGCGAAGTGAAGGCGCCGTTTTCCGCACGGTAATCCACAATATTTTGTGCCAACGAGGGACCCAGACCTGAGATATACGTGAGCAGGTGCTTACTTGCCGTGTTGAGGTTCACACCCACCGTGTTCACGCAACTCTCAACCGTGAGGTCGAGCGAGTGCTTGAGCGCCGTTTGATCTACATCGTGTTGATACTGCCCCACTCCTATGCTCTTCGGGTCGATTTTTACGAGTTCGGCAAGGGGGTCTGAAAGGCGGCGTGCGATACTTACGGCACCGCGAACGGTAACATCGTAATCGGGGAACTCATCGCGGGCAATCTTTGAGGCAGAATAAACCGACGCACCGTCTTCGCTGACAAGGAAGATGGCTACATCTTTCAGGTGCAAAGACTGTACGAGCTCTTCCGTCTCACGCCCAGCCGTACCGTTCCCAATTGCCACCGCTTCAATCCTATATTGTTCAATCAGGGTGGATAGTTTGCCACACGAACGTGCCCATTGCTGCTGCGGTTGGTGGGGATAAATGGTTTCGTTATGGAGCAAGTTGCCCTGAGCGTCGAGACACACCACCTTACATCCCGTGCGGAAGCCCGGGTCTATACCCATGATGCGCTTTTGTCCGAGCGGAGCGGCAAGGAGCAACTGCTTGAGGTTTGTGGTAAACACACGAATCGCCTCTTCATCCGCACGCTGCTTTGAACTTGCGGCAAATTCCGTTTCGATAGAGGGTTTCAACAGGCGCTTATAGGCATCGGCAAGCGCGAGTTTCACCTGTTCGCCCGACTTGCCGTACTTGGGATAACGGCGTCCGAGGCGTTCGAGGCAATCCTCCTCATCGCGGGGATTGATAGCAACGCGCAAGAAACCCTCTTCCTCACCGCGACGAATCGCCAAGAGTCGGTGGCTCGTGCATCGGTTCAAGGGTTCGCTAAAGTCAAAATAGTCGCGATACTTCGCCGCTTCCTCCTGCTTGGTCTTAATAACCTTTGAAGAAATTACTGCGTTGAGCTCAAAAGTTCGGCGCAGCGTGTTGCGCACGTCCTCATTCTCACTTAGCTGCTCGGCAATAATATCGCGCGCACCCTGAAGGGCATCTTCAATGGTGGGAACTTCTTCTGTGAGGAAGTCCTTTGCACGCACTTCGGGGTCGTTATTGGGTTTGAGAAGGATTTCATTTGCCAAAGGTTCAAGCCCTTTCTTGCGCGCCACCTCGGCACGCGTTTTGCGCTTGGGTTTGAAGGGCAAATAGATGTCTTCGAGCACCGTAGCATTCCAACAATCTTCAATGCGCTTGCGGAGTTCGTCGGTCAGTTTGCCTTGCTCTTCAATGGTTTGGGTAATGTATTCCTTGCGGTGGAGGAGTTCGTGAAGTTTTTCGTTTTGCTCGGCAATCTGCGCGATAGCCACTTCATCGAGTCCGCCAGTTGCCTCCTTGCGGTAGCGCGACACGAAGGGTATCGTGGCTCCGTCGTTCAACAGATTCACGGTGTTTTCCACCTGACGCTCACGCAGGTTCAGGCTTTTGGCGATAAGGGAAATTATTTGTTGCATTTCTTTTTCGGAAAATCTATGAAATAATTTAGGGAGAGAGCGTGCCCTGAAATTCTTTGAGATATAGGCGCCATTATAAGTAATAGAATTGCTCGGTAGTTACTTATAATGCGCGGCAAGTTTAATACCGTTCTGCTTATTCCTCTCCCGCCACGACATAACCGCAGGCGGCAATGGCGTCGGTTACTGTCTTTACACACTGTTCGCACGTTGGGATGTCAGCAGCCTCTGCCATGACGCGCACGAGGGGTTCTGTGCCCGATTCGCGCACTAACATACGGCCGTTACCCTCAAGCTGTGCTTCCGCCTTCTTTACCGCTTCGATAACAAGGGGAGCTGCCATTACCAACTTCTTATCCGTCACGCGCACATTGACGAGCAACTGCGGATAGAGCTTAACGGGCGCCGTGAGTTCGGAGAGTTTGCGCTTCTTGGCAAGCATCACTTCCATGATTTTAAGGCTCGTGAGGATACCATCGCCCGTAGAGGCATGCTTGGCGTAAATAATGTGGCCCGACTGCTCACCACCTATAATATTATTGTGTGCCGCCATGTAGTCGTAGACATTCTTGTCGCCCACAGCGGTCTTGGCGTATTCAATACCGAGTTTGTCGAGCGCCTTAAAGAGACCTATGTTCGACATCACCGTAGCCACCACCGTATTGTTGTCCAACTGGTTGCGCTCCTTGAGGTATGCCGCCGACACGTAGAGAATTTTATCGCCGTCCACCACGTTGCCCTGCTCATCCACACAGAGGCAGCGGTCGGCATCGCCGTCGTAGGCAAAACCAACGTCGAGTCCCTTTTCCACAACGAACTTCTGCAGTCCCTCGATGTGCGTACTGCCCGCACCACGATTGATATTCGTGCCATCGGGTTCGGCATTCATCACATAAGTCTTCGCGCCAAGGGCATTAAACACCGAAGCCGCAATGTCCCAAGCACTTCCGTTGGCACAATCCAAACCTACCTTCATACCCTTGAACGAATGCACGCCCAAGGAAATCAAGTAACCGATGTAACGATTGCGACCCTCCACATAATCCACCGTGCGGCCAATCGCATCCTTCGTAGCGTAAGGCGGAATGCCCGACTTGCCGTCCAAGAAGTCCTCAATGCGCGCAATGGTAGTATCGTCCATCTTCTCGCCATTGCTGTTGATGAGCTTAATGCCGTTGTCGTAATACGGATTGTGGCTCGCAGAAATCATGATTCCGCAGTCAAAACTGTCGCACTTGGTGATATAAGCCACCGAGGGCGTAGTCGTAACATGCAAGAGGTAAGCGTCGGCGCCTGAAGAGGTAATCCCTGCCGCGAGGGCGTATTCCAACATGTAAGAAGAGCGACGTGTGTCTTTACCAATCACAATACGTCCACTACGATTTGGGGCGCTGAAGTACCAACCTAAAAAGCGTCCTATTTTAAAGGCATGTTTCGCCGTGAGGTCCACATTTGCTTCACCACGAAAGCCGTCTGTTCCGAAATATTTTCCCATAACAGAAAAAATGTAGTTATAATATAGTCGTTGCTCCCATGATTTTTGCGTCAAAATCCATTGTGCAAAAAACTATACCTATTGTAGTAAAAATTATTAGTAACCTAAAAAAAATTATTAGTAATGTAATTTAAAATATGTTACTAATAATTTTCGGTAGGTTTAAGTCGCTGATTACCAAAAGTATTCAGTGCGAAAAATTGTTACATTTTTTAGTCGCCACACCTATTCTTTGTAACAGCAGTTGGGTTCGTTTTTAAAAACAAAGGAGAAAGGAGAAAGAATCGTGCGGGATATCAACGCGCAAGCATCTTTCTCCTTTCTCCTTTCTAATTTCTCATTTACACAAGGTGTGCAATCCAGTCTTCGCGGTCACCTGCGAGGTAGTCAATCACGGGGATTTCTACCATCGTATAACAACCCGGACGCTGACGCATAGCGGCACGCGCGGCGCACACAAGCACCTGACCCGTGAGCGCAGGGTTGTTGATCTTCATGTTAAACTCGAAGAGCTGGTTCTGCGTCTTACCCGACACGCCCTTACGCACGAGGTTCACACCGTGACCCATGTCGATTACATCGTCTACGCAGGGCACCTGAATCACGTGCGTTTCGTCGTTTACGAAATAAGCGTCGTCCTTAATCGCAGCGGCAACCGTTGCAAAGTCATGACCTTCTTCCAATTCGATATACACCATACGGCGGTGAATACCCTGACCCGTGGGGATGGTCATTGAAAGGGCAGCCTTCACACCCTCAATAGCCTTTACCGCTACGGTGTGGCCCATAGACATACCGGGTCCGAAGTTCGTATAGGTAATACCCTTGGGCGCAACCGCCTGAAGCAAAGTGCGCACTACGCTGTCGCTTCCGGGGTCCCATCCCGCAGCAATCACGCTTACGGCATTGCCCGCAACGGCTGCTTCGCCCAAACTTTTGCGCAGGGGCACAATCTGGCTGTGAATGTCAAAACTATCTACGGTGTGAATACCCTTGGCGAGGATGGTCTTTGCCATCGCTTCTACACTGCGCGTGGGTGTAGAAAGAATAGCCACATCTACGTCCTGCAATTCCGCAATGTCGCTCACTACATCGTAAGCCGCCAATTCCGCAGGCTTATTTGCTGCACCGGCACGGCGCACTACGCCTGCCACTTCCATATCGGGCGCCGCCTCAATCGCCTCAAGGGCGTAGCGACCTATGTTTCCGTAGCCCACAATGGCTACTCTGGTTTTCTTAGTTGTGTTCATAGTTATCTGATTTTATGTTGGTTATTTCTTGGTATAGAAAATCTATATGCTCTATAGAATCTATAATATCTATAACATCTATACAATTTCCTCAATCGCTCCCCAAATTTACTTTCCCGCAGGGCGCAAGCGGCGCTCGTCGTTGAGTTTGCGCTGCAAGTCGAGCACTTCGCGGTGCTTCTTTGCCAACTCCGCATCCTTAGCCTTCACCGTTTCGCGGAGGTCGTTGATCTTTGCGTTGAGCGCATCCACTTCGGGGCGGTCGTAAAGGCGACTCTTCGTAATGTAGCGCTTGCCGTTAGAACCCTTGAAATAATAGGTCAAGCCAGCGGTTACTTGCACCTGCGCATGCCCCGCATGATAAGCATTTGCCGAGAGGTCCCAAACGATGTAGGGGCGCAAAGAAATGCCCAAAGCCTTGGTCTTGCCCAAGCGGTAGTTGAAGTTCATACCCGCCGTAGAAGTGAAGTGCTCACGGTCTTCGCCCTGTGCTGAAGGCACATACCAATGGTTGTGACCGAAACCGTAAACTGCTTCCATTTCGAAAGTGCGTGCCTGGCGGTAACCGTAAAGCACGTTTGAGAGGTTCAAGCGTCCCAAGAGCGAAGAGTGAATATTGTCAATCGCATTCTTCGCACCGCGCTGCCCCACTCCACTGGTATTCACGCCGAGCGTCGTCTGGAGTTCTACACCAACGGTGGGCGTAAACTGCTTACCGAGTTGGAATCCCATCAGCGCGCGTTCGCTACCAAAGAACGCATGCCCCTTGAGGGGAGTAGTCGCGCCGAGTTGCACACCCGCATAACAATTATCAAAAGCCTTATGGCCCACATACTGCGCCGAACCAGTCAGCGTTGCAGCTCCGAGAAGGAGCGAAAGCATTATTTTCTTCATAAGTATATTACTATTTCATGAGTTTCTATCATTGCAAAAATACAAACTTTGCACCGTATCACTGACAAATTCACACATTTTTTTATGCCTCACCCTAAAAACTGTAAGCAAGAAAAAGGAGACAACCCAAAAACAGGTTGCCTCCCACTCATTTTTTCCTTTTCTAAGAGAATGTTTTACCACATTACGCCTGACCTACACCAAAGGGGTTTGCAGTCTTACCACCCTGAGGTGCTTCCTGAGGCGCTGCCAATTCGATGGGACCGAAGGTCTTTTCGTACTTGATGATGTTATCCTGAAGGGCGAAGAGGAGGCGCTTAGCGTGCTCGGGGTTCATCACGATGCGACTCTTCACATTTGCCTTGGGCAGACCGGGCATCACGCTCACGAAGTCAAGCACCATTTCGGTCTTGCCGTGTGAGATGATGGCGAGGTTCGAATAAATACCTCCTGCCACTTCGGGCGTGAGTTCAATCTGAAGTTGTCCGTTGGGGTTTTTCTTTTCTTCCATAGTTGTATAATATATTGATGTTTTGTGTCTGTATATAATAATGCAAAGAGCGTGCCAAAAATGAAATTACTGAAGCACTTGCGGAGCATTAAATAAGAATTTTACAGCAGCGCACGTAGATTGGCATAACGCGCAAGTGGCGCTAAAAATTCCTAACCCGCTGAATTTCTGCACGCTGTGTTCACGAGGATGTACAGAAATCCTTTGAAACGGTGAAATAATGCCCCGTGGTTGCGCCGTAGGCACTCGGGCGGGCACTGCGCCGAGAATTTTCAAATCTCAGCGCTTTAACTTTGCCCTTCAAATGAGGGAACGGCATTTTTCTTGTTATAATAATTTAAGATTATTTAAGAATTATTAACACCGCTTGAGACGTAAGAAAAATTACAAGAGACTTATTTTTTCCGGCATTACTAAAAATTTAAATTCTTAGTAACTTATTTTTCCGTAAGTCGGACTTCGTTATGAGTTTCTTTAACCTGCAATTCGCTGTGTATCAACAACATAAAAAGGAGGCGCTACCACTTGCGGTAACACCTCCTTTTCTGCTATGCAAAGATAATACATTTTTGAGCGGAATGCAAATCGCCTCAAATTGGTGGGCGCGGGGCGAGCGGGCGAATGAGGTAAAAATTTGTGACAAACGGGAGTGCGCCTTTTAGCAATTATTGGTGTCAAGTAAAGTTTATAATCACAGTGAAGAAAGACAGCGAAACTATGAGGAGTGAGTTCCGCACGGCGCTCTCCCCCTGTTTATAGGGGGAGGGGACCACGTAGTGGTGAGGGGGTGCGAATACGCGCCGCATGGCATACTCCTCACTACTAAC